>JAQXPY010000031.1 GCA_029100885.1 Clostridiales bacterium
AAAAATGTAGAACAAGTTGAAACCACTATGCAAGAACTCAAACAACTGGCAAAAGACAAGAATGTACCGATGCTGATACTTACACAATTATCAAGAAAAGTTGAGCGCCGAAAAGAACATATTCCTCTTGTTAAAGATATTCCGTATTTCAAAAGCGTCGTCCCCTTTGCTGATAGCATTCTTCTGTTGTACCGTGAAGCATACTATGATCCCAACGCTGACAGGCGCATAGCGTGGTGCTTTATAGAGAAAAATGCCCGTGGGGGCTTGGGCGCAATACCGTTGATATGGAATGATGAAAAAATTGGATTTGAGAATCCTGCGCCCTCTTGTTATACGGAGTAAATCCCTTGGTAACAAGGGCACAGTTGATTCCTTGTGAGGCTTTGCCTCGAATTTATAACTTAGCAGAACAGATCTGAGTGTGTCCCGGTTCGAGACAGAAAGAGTATAAGTTCTTCGTTGTCCGCTCTATATACAAGCAACCAGTCCGGCTGTATGTGGCACTCTCTGAATCCGATATAATCGCCTATAAGGGAATGATCACGGTTCTTTTCCGGGAGCGGTTCCTGCCTCGCGAGCGTCTCTACAACTTCGTTTAGGAGATCAAGATTGTACCCGCGTTTTTGCGCAAGCTTCAGATCCTTCTTAAAATGATTGGACAGGATTATCTCAAGCATCCTCAAGTACCTCGCTCATCGCCTCCTTAAAGGAAGAATATCGCTTATACTTCTCAGGATGAGCCTTTATTTCTGAGTACTCGTTTATTGCGGCCGCCGTTTCCGCATTGGGATTATTTCTTGTCACGGTAAACGGAAGGCCTTGTACACGAAGCGACTGTTTCAGAAAAAGAGTTACGGCAGTTGATAAATCAAGTCCGAGATCCGAAAAGAGTTCGACAGATGCTCTTTTGAGATCGGAGTCAATGCTTAGATTCGTACTGGTTTTAGCCATAACAACACCTCCTTTTTTGATTAGAATAGCATTTTACATGCTTTTTATCAACATTTTATACGCATGATATGCGTATGCGCCTTGAATTTTCTGAGAATTTTCCAAGTTCCCTGTTTTATGTTCGCAGTGCGAACATGACTAATTCATGGAGGAATAGTGTTTGTACAAAAGCATTAGATATGTTATGTTTGAAATGAAAAGAGGAAAGCCAGAGAAGCAGCTTACCTCAAAAATGTTACGCTTAACCCCTTGCAGGGTCAGCCGTCATTATGTCAATAGTGGCGGCTGTTTCGTCTGATACGGTCTGCAGCAGCCTTCAGTTCTGATACGCTTTCGATCAGCGCATCCGCAGGCTGAAGCTCCTCTACGGTTCCAAAGCCGTAGAGACAGCCGATAAACGGCAGCCCGCAGCTTTCTGCCAGCCTCCTGTCCTTCATTCTGTCTCCCACTGCGATATACTGTCTGCCAGGTTCGCGGATATATTTTTCAAATACCTCTTCCTTTGGCTTGAATCCATAGTCTCCGGTACAGAAATATCTGTCTATCCATCGGTCCAGACCGAATATCTCTCTGTGTACTGATGCATAATCGCTCATACAGTTGCTTAAGAATACAAGTTCATAATCCTGATGAAGAGCCTCCAGCGTTTCCCGAACGCCCTCATAGAGACGTCCCCTGCCTGTCCGCAGTGCCTCCATCATATACTTTCCGATCCTTCTGCCTGCTGTATTTCTCTGTTCATCCGACAGCTCCGGGTGGAACTTAAGCCACATTTCCTGTGCCGTAAAGCCCACCCAGTAGTTGATCTCCTCAGAGGTATATTCTTCCCTGGGTATCCAGCCCTGCTCCTGAAGCTCTGTCATGGTTCTTCTGAAGGCCGGCTCATATATCGCGCTGCTGTCATGCAGCGTACCGTCATAATCAAGTATCAGAACTGGCTTTTTCTTTTCCCCCGGGTCTTTTAATCTCCTGTCTGACTGCATCAGAGCTGCTCCAGCAGGTTTACCATCTCGATAGCTGACAGAGCGCAGTCATATCCCTTGTTTCCGGCCTTCGATCCGGCTCTCTCGATAGCCTGCTCGATGTTCTCTGTTGTAATGATTCCGAACAGTACAGGAACACCTGGTGTGAGAGATTCCTGAGCTATTCCCTTTGCCGCCTCGTTGCATACCAGATCATAATGTGATGTTGATCCTCTGATCACTGCGCCAAGCGAAATGACTGCATCGTACTTTCCGGATGCTGCCATCTTCTGTGCAACAAACGGAACCTCAAATGCGCCCGGAACCCATGCTGTGGAGATGTTGCCGTCCTCAACACCGTGACGGATAAGACCGTCCAATGCGCCTCCCACAAGCTTGTTAACGATGACCTCGTTGAAACGTGCTGCAACGATTCCCACCTTCATGCCTTCTCTGGCAACTAACTTTCCCTCTAAAAGCTTCATATGTATCCTGCCTTTCTGTATCCTGTGCCGTCATTTGCTGTTCTTCATGTCATTATGACGGGTAATTATATATTGGTTTTATTGCTGTTACCTTTTTTTTGCGAAACGGTTATCAATACAGATGCGTAAAGATATGCCCCATCTTCTCGCCCTTTGTTCTCATGTAACGAGCCGCGTTTTCTGTTACATCCACCTCGATCGGAACCCTCTCCTTGATAGTAAGACCGAGACCGTCCAGCCCATAGACCTTGCTCGGGTTGTTTGTCAGAAGCCTCAGCTCCTTTACTCCGAGATCCCTGAGTATCTGGGCTCCAATCCAGTATTCACGAAGATCAGGTGCAAAGCCGAGCTCAACATTGGCCTCGACCGTATCTCTTCCCTTTTCCTGCAGCTCATAGGCCTTGAGCTTATTGATCAGACCGATTCCTCTGCCCTCCTGCCTCATATACAGAAGAACGCCTCTGCCTTCCTTTTCGATCTGTCTGAGCGCTTTTGCCAGCTGATTGCCGCAGTCACATCTGAGTGACCCGAACACGTCTCCTGTCATGCATTCGGAATGAACCCTGCATAAAACATCCATACCGTCTCCGATATCTCCCTTTACAAGCGCAACGTGATGCTCGCCTGTAATATCGCTGGTATAGCCGTATGCCATGAAATCTCCGTATACTGTAGGCAGATGCACTACCGCCTCACGGTTCACATGCTTTTCGTTCCTTCTGATATAGTCGGAAAGCTCCTTGATGGTGATAAATACAAGTCCGTACTCCTTTGCCAGCTCCTTGAGCTCGGGAGTTCTCATCATGTGACCGTCTTCCTTCATGATCTCACAGCAAAGTCCGCACTGCTTAAGTCCCGCAAGACGCATCAGATCCACCGTCGCCTCGGTGTGACCTCCTCTTACTAGTACGCCGCCCTTTCTTGCCACCAGAGGGAACATATGTCCCGGTCTCCTGAAGTCAGACGGCTTTGCATCATCCTCGACCACCTTCATTGCCGTAAGGGATCTTTCATATGCTGAAATGCCTGTCGTAGTATCCACATGGTCTATGGAGACTGTAAATGCTGTGCTGTGATTATCCGTATTCTCAGCCACCATCTGCATCAGATTAAGCTTATCTGCCAGTTCCTTGTTCATCGGCATGCAGATAAGTCCCTTTGCGTACTTTGCCATGAAATTGACATTTTCCGGAGTGGCAAATTCTGCAGCGCATATGAAGTCTCCTTCGTTTTCTCTGTCAGGATCGTCCGTTACCAGTATGATCTTTCCGGCACGGAGAGCCTCCAGAGCCTCCTCTATTGTATTAAATCCGTTATTCATTTCAATGACCTCCGTATTGTCTTATTGTTCCTGTGATTTCGGCTTCATGCAGCCTCAAATCTGTCAGATAATCCGGTTCTTCGTGATAAGGCAGCCGGATATGCATGCTTTCGACTTGATCGGTCCATAAGGGTCGAAACCTTCTGCCGTGTCCGACAACAGATTCGAAGTCAGAAGCCGTACTCCCTCAGAAAATCCATGCTTATTCCTGAGCCGGTTCTGCTCCTT
>JAQXPY010000032.1 GCA_029100885.1 Clostridiales bacterium
TGTCAGAAGAAACCGCGTCAGAAATCAGGATATCTCAACCTTTGATATCCACGACAGGGTGAATTATTCCGTAACAAAGGCAGAGCTCAAGATAAATGAAGCCCACACGATAATAAAGCTCAAGCTCTCGGTAGATACTCATTTCGGCTCCGTTATGGATTATTTTGAGATATTCATGCAGCGAATGATACTCTGCCGCAAGGCTGCCGAAAAGCTCGGTCTGCAGTTCAAGCTGATGATAAACGAGCAGCAGCTGATCTGAGGCTGCGGTTGTTCCAAGCAAGTTTTAAGACTGTGTGTAACAAAGGGATCACCCGGCAGATATATTGCTGTCTGTCTGCGGTATCCTGCGGAGGATCTGACATGAAAACCATATATCTTGCAGGTGGATGCTTCTGGGGCGTCCAGAAATACTTTGATCAGTTTGAGGGAGTCCTCGGCACTGAGGTCGGATATGCCAACGGAGAAAAAGAGAATCCAAGCTATTATGATGTCTGCCACAGCAGCGGACATGCAGAAACAGTCAGGATCGACTATGATGAAAACATAATCAGCCTGACTGAGCTTCTGAAAAAATATTTTCTTATCATTGATCCCCTGTCCTACAACAGACAGGGAGCAGACTGGGGCATTCAGTACAGAACCGGCATCTACTACACAGACCCTGCCGATCTGCCCGAGATCAGCGCTTATTATAATGAACTGGAGCAGGAGGAGATAAGGCGTTCCGGTGAGCCCTTTGCCGTCGAACTGCTCCCTCTGTCAAACTATTATCCGGCAGAGGAGCCGCACCAGAAGTATCTTGACAAGAATCCGGGCGGCTACTGTCATATTCCTAAGCGTTTGTTTGCAGGAAATAACTTCTGAACAGGCATGGTCTTTAAGAGCACCGGAATAAGCTCAAAACAGCTTATTCCGGGCAGTTTTTTATTTGCACTTATTTCAATTTCAGATTATTTCAGCACCGCACCCTCATCAGCTGAGGTCACCATGCGCTGATAACGGCTGAGCCAGCCTCCTTTGACCCATGTCCCAGGTATGCTCTGCGTTTTTCTTCTCTCCTCAAACTCCTCCTCTGTTACTCTCGCATTGATCGTATATCTTTCCATATCGATATCAATGATATCCCCGTCCCTTAAGAGACCGATCCTTCCTCCGGCAGCTGCCTCAGGGGACACATGACCGATGGCCGCACCTCTTGACGCACCGGAAAATCTTCCGTCGGTGATAAGCGCCACATCCTTGTCCAGCTTCATTCCTACAAGGGCAGAGGTTGGGACCAGCATTTCTCTCATGCCCGGGCCGCCCTTAGGTCCCTCATACAGTATGACCACGATATCTCCCGGCCTGATCTCACCTGCATAGATAGCCTTTACTGCTGCTTCCTCTCCGTTAAATACTCTTGCTGTTCCGGAATGCACACGCATTTCCTCAGCCACTGCGCTTCGCTTTACCACACATCCCTTTTTTGCAATATTTCCGAACAGGAAAGCCAGTCCTCCGGTTTTGCTGTAAGGCTCTTCAAGTGTTCTTATGATACAGGTATCCTTTATGCAGGAGCCTTCAATGTTTTCCCCTACCGTATGTCCCGTTACTGTCATGCAGTCGGTATCCAGGAGTCCTGCCTTAGACAGCTCATGCATTACCGCAGTCACGCCTCCCGCCTCCTGCAGTTCCTCCATATAATGCTCACCGGCAGGCGCCAGATGGCAAAGATTCGGCGTATGCTCGCTTATCTCATTGAAAAGTGTAAGATCCAGCTTAAGACCGGCCTCATGAGCTATTGCAGGAAGATGCAGAGCCGAGTTGGTCGAACAGCCGAGAGCCATATCTACGGTTATGGCATTCTTAAGCGATCTCATATTTACGATCATTCTCGGCGTAATGCCACGGCGGACAAGCTCCATGATCTGTGCTCCGGAGCGCTTTGCAAGCTGTATCCTTGCGGAATACGGAGCCGGTATGGTGCCGTTTCCCGGCAGTGCCAGACCAATCGCCTCGCACAGACAGTTCATGGAATTCGCAGTAAACATTCCCGAACAGGAGCCGCATGTCGGACAGCTGTTTTCCTCCCTCTCGCAAAGCTCCTTTTCATCTATTATTCCTGCCTTAAACGCCCCGACCGCCTCAAACATCTGTGACAGACTGGTCTTCCTTCCTCCCGCTCTTCCGGCCAGCATCGGTCCTCCGGAGCAGACTATCGCCGGGATATCCAGTCTTAAAGCACCCATGACCATGCCAGGTACTATCTTGTCACAGTTTGGTATCAGCACCAGACCGTCAAAGCAGTGGGAAGCAGCCAGTGTTTCCAGGGAATCAGCAATAAGCTCTCTGGAAGCCAGAGAATAGTGCATTCCTCTGTGCCCCATCACTATCCCGTCGCATACTCCTATGGACGGTACCACTACAGGCGTTCCTCCTGCAGCATATACGCCTGCCTTTACCGCCTCCGCCAGCTTATCAAGATGAGTATGGCCGGGAATGATCTCACTCATAGCGGAAACAACACCGATAAGAGGCTTTTTCAGTTCTTCGTCTGTAAAGCCCGCAGCATAAAACAATGAACGATGCGGCGCTCTGTCGGCGCCCTTTGTTACTTTATCACTGATCATTTTCTTCTCCCCTCATGTATCCGTTATATCCCTTACCGGGCAGCATTTCTTTGTGATTCAAGCTGCTGAGATACTTTCAGCATGCAGCTATAATGGCCTTCAGCATATCAAAGCTGTCCGCAAAGGACTGCAGATTCATGCGCTCCGTCGGCATATGCACATCCTTTACATCCGGCATCAGAATGATAAAATCATCCATCTTCTTAGCGGTCACTATGGTTCCCGCATCCAGTCCCGCATGCATAAACATCCTCATAAAGCTGTCCGGATATTTTTCGGTATATACCTTTTCATATATCAGAGTCAGCGGTGTGTTTTCTCCTACCGTATGACCGTCATACGCAGATACCCTTTCATAGGTAAAGTTAAATCTCTCTGCTAAAAGCTTAGCCGCATCATAGAGCTCCGCGGTATCCTCCGGCAGATTGGCTCTGCACACATAATCAAAGCTTACCTTATCCTCTTTTGTGACAGATGTAGACAGGTTATAGCTCGATGTGATTCTTTCTTTATGGCCATACCAGCGTTTTTCCGCACCCACGGGAACAGCCATCAGAAAATCTATGATGTCCCTGCTCTCTGTCTTCGAAGCACACAAAACGTCTTCAGACGGCTCTAACTGCAGCACCAGTCCCGGATCCGCCTCTGCCTGCTGAACCTTTATCTTGTCTGCCAGCCTGTCAAACTCTGCCCGCAATGCCTCTTCCGACGCTTCCGTTTTGAATACAGCCTCGGCCGCAGGAGGGATAGTGTGCACCATTGTTCCCCCATTGACTGCCGCAAAGCGAATGCCGAATGCCCGATCCAGATAAAACAGTATCCGTCCTGCGATCTTGATCGCATTCCCAAGACCGTCTCCTATATTATTGCCTCCGTGACCTGATCTCAGACCGTTTACTCTGATACGATAGGGTCTGCCCGGCGCTTCCGACAGAGTAATGCCGCGGCTGATCCTGTCCTGATCTACCGCAGATGCCGAAAACGCTGTGGTACCGAGGGTGAGTCCGTCCAGGCCTATCATTCTGCGTCCGGTAATTTTCGAAAAGTCCAGCCCCTTCGCTCCTCCCATGCCGTCCTCCTCCTGAACAGTAAGAATCATTTCAAGCGGCGGGTTTGAAAGCTGCTTCCTGTCCTCCAGAAGTCCCAGGATATTGGCAACGCCTGCTCCGTCATCCGCTCCAAGTGTAGTGCCGTATGTCTTCAGCCACCCATCCTGTACATAAACACGGATAGGATCCTTTGTGAAATCATGTGTGCTTTCCGGAGTCTTCATGCATACCATGTCAGTGTGTGCCTGAATGACAAGAGGTTCTTCGTTTTCTCTCCCTGAGGATGCCGGAAGCTTTATTATAAAATCTCCCAGTTCATTTCTGATATAATCTGCTCCGTATCCTCTCAGTCTTTCCTCGATATAGTCAGAGATCCCTTCCTCGTGAAATGATCCCCTCGGAATCTTCAGAATATCATCAAAGGCTCTGAAGTTTGCATACTCTTCAAAGCCTTTGTACCATTTTTCCTGCATATCCATCATTTTCTGATCATCCCTTTCCGCCAGGCTTGTCCTGTCCTTGCGCAGCGTTATTTCCAACC
>JAQXPY010000033.1 GCA_029100885.1 Clostridiales bacterium
GACATCTCCTTGATGATGTTATCCTCTACGGAGAAAGCATTTTTCTGCATAGGACCGATATTCTGCTCATAGAGAGCCTGTGCGGCCTGCTGTCTGTACTGCTTCAGATTGACCAGTGTGCTGTCCTCCATATCCTGCCCGTCCATCAGGAAGCAGAAATCGAACGGAAGCAGGGACAGCGCCTTTTTGTCATTGGAGCCCGGGATAGGAAAATCTATATGAAGATCCCCGTATCTCTTCAGATTGTCATCGATATCAAAGAAGCCGGAGCCCTTGATCATAAAGGCGTTGATCTCTTTTATCGTAGCGTAGGCATTTCTTCTCTGGCTGTCCCTCTCACTGCTGGAGCCTATCACGCTGTCCAGAGTCTCCGGCAGCATGATCAGCGAACGCACGATCAGTGCTGTGTTCGGATACTTGTTCTTAACATAATCCCTGATATACATAGCCAGAGGCAGTATAATTCCCGAGCCGGTTCCTCCCGATGCCGTGGAGACCATCACCACTCTGAGAGCCTGCTTCATCTGCTGTCCGCTCTTGCGGAAAAGCGCGTCTATAGCTTCATGAAGCGGCCTGACAGCACCTGTCTTGATTGTGGAATTAAGTGCAAGCCTCGAGATGGCACGCACCTGACCTGCACCCTCAGATACAGTCTTGTCATACATTACGGCATTTTTAGGAAACCAGTTTCTTCTCGCATCCTCGTCATAATCAAGATAATCGCCCACAGTCTGTGTATTGGAGGTCTGGACATAATATATTCCGGCTCTGCTGTTTGCCACCTCCTGCAGGTCATTGGCATTGGTATCAAGACAAACGAAATTGATGTTTTCCGTCTCCTCCGGACGGCACATCTCCGCCACGGATCTGACTATCCGGGATCCGGTTCCGCCCACGCCCACAAACATCGTAGATGCCAGCACCTGATTCGGCTTCAGATTTTCCTTACTCATTTTTCCCTTCCTCCATTATTTAAACTTCAATGAAACATCTAACTGCAGATCCTTTTTACTTCCGGAATACATCATATCGTCCACCTCTCCCTTAACATGGCAGGTTTTGATACCCAGCTTTGTCAGCGGCTCGGCCGACTTCCGGCTATCCTTCTTTTTATTCCTGTCATCCTTACCGGTATCAGGTCTTTCGCGGTTGCGTCTGCCTTTTCCTCCGCTCCAGATTCCGTCTTCATCCTTTTCTGTAGTATATCCCCCTACCTTTATACTGTTCACTCCGCGTCCGATCGGGGTTATTCTTGTCACTGCAGCCTCTCTCTTCGAAGAACGAAGCTTCCTCGGACTTACCGCCTCAAGATCAAAACTGAATCCGCATTTTGCAGAGCTGTCGCTTTTAAGCTTAGGAGCTTCTATCGTCAGTGTTCCTGTCTTTTTTCCCTTTCCGCTGTATTTTACATTGCAGTTCCCCGGTACAGCTTCGCCATTCACCTTGAAGCTGCTCTTGTTATTCTCAACAGTTATCACATCCGGCAGAACCTTCTGATTCATATACCCTGCGATCAGCAGCACAATGATCAGTATGGCGATAAGCAGAGCCAGCCGGAGCATCCACTGTGGCAGTCTTCCGAATCTTATCGAAGAGCTGTCATCGGAGCTTACCGGTCTTCCTACATCGTCGACCGTATTGACTTCTGCCTTCATGCTGATTTTTCCCGGCTTTATTTCCTGATCGGGATCGATATATATAAGCAGTGCCGACCCATCCGGATCCTTTTCCAGAGTATATTTCAGTCCCTCCAGATCTATCGATGCCTCTGCCTGCTCCACCTGCTCCGGCGAGACATGCTCTCCGTTATGAGTCAGAATTACCGGTATCGGCTTTGATTCGTCTATCTTGGATATCTGATAATACTTCTGCTCCGGCTTGATAATAGCTTTAAAGCTGTATTCTCTGTCCCTGACCCTGAAATTCTTTCTGCCGACATCCGTTTCCGATATCTTGCCGTACTGATTCTCGTAGTCTGCCGTTACATGCAGCTTGTATTTTCCGGCTTCGGTGTTCTCTGCCCTTCCATCGGTAAACCCAAGCCTGAGCAGCAGCGAATCCGAGGTCTTCTCGACCGTGTACCCAAGCCTCGGACCTTCCCACGATACATCAAGACTCACTCTGTCCAGCTCATCTCCTGTAAGCAGCCTTCCGTCATAATAGAACTGCATGGTATATGTACCGTTTTCCGACAGCTCAGACAGGGTATAAGTATCCTCTCCTCCCGAAAAAGAAGACTCGAGAGTGCCCGAAGGTCTCGCTATGACATTCAGCCCTTCCTCCGGCCATCCAAAGGCATCCGAGGTCTTTGTGATCTTATAGCCGCTCAGATACTCAGCCTCGATAACAGCCTGAATGTTAGTGTTTTCTCCAAGCTCAATATCCACGAAGCCATTATCCTGTGACGACACCTCCTGTTCGTTTCCGTCGATGCTGTATCTGACTGAAAAATGTCTGTTGCCAAGCAGCTCCGATTCGGTAAGATCCCCGTCCTGATCCACAAGACCGTAGGTCAGTCTGTATTTTCCGGGATATACACGGTCAAATGAGGTGACCGGATTGCCGTACTCGTCTACTAAAAATACCAGCAGATCCACATCCGGCTCATAATATGCCTCGCAGCTGTCTGCCTTTCCCTCATAGGCGATCGTATACTCACCTGCTTCGATGTCGCTGTAGCTTACGATCATTCCCGAGAGACTGTCATCGACCTTGAATTTTGTATCGCAGCCCAGCTCCGAGTACTTCGGACTGTAGGTAAAAACACTTTGTGCCGCCTCATTTCCGGAGCTGTCCAGCAGTCTGAGTCCCGTGATGTTCTTTCCCTGAACGAACAGTATCAGGTTCTTGATATCTATATCCGAGCTGATGCGGTCATCGGATACAGGCATACTGTCTCTTCCGAAGATCATGTTGCTCATCTCCGTAAGGCGCATGAGCACATCCTCGGATTCCTTTGCCTTGGCGGAATAAAATATATGGCTGCCGCCCTCAGGAATCTCAGGCTCTATAGCGCCTGCTCCAATGCCCAGATACATGATATTTACAGCACTGCTGCAGTTCTTCAGCTCCTCCGATACCTTATAGGCAGTATCTGAAGAGGATAACGGCTCTCCGTTTTCATAAAAGATCTCGCCGTCTGTAAGTACTATCAGCCATTTCTCATCTGCCTGCATGTGCTGCAGACCCTCGTAGGCCTCCCGGATAGTTTCAATAGGTGTAATGGATTTTTTGATATCGGGCGTGAACATTTTTCTGACATTATATGCATCACTGCCCGCATTAAGAATTATCGGATCTGCTCCAGTATATGTCCTGCCGTCAATGGTGACAGGATTCATCGGAAAGACCTCTATCAGATCTCCTTCATTTGCCATGGAGGTGAATACCTCTGTGGCATAGGTCGCTCTGCACCATGCGGAATTGCCGGTTCCGTACATGGAGCCGGAATTGTCAAATACGATCGCCACAGCCCTGGATTCCTGTTCCTTTTGTGCAGCAAAAGAAGCTCCTGACGCCAGCAGCATGCCCGCAGCCGCGATCAGAAGCATAAAAATACGCCTGAGATTCTTCATAATCACGTCCCCTCTGTTCAAAGGCGGAACCCCCTTGAAACATATATATTAATTTTAACAGTACTGCACAAAAAATCAATCGATATATCTCATATTTATGCACACTATGTATAATTTCTGCTATAATTCTTTTTTAGACCGGCTTATCTTGTGCTTGTATGTTTTTATAATGCGATTGAATATGTTTTCTGCGGAGGACAGATACTAATGAAATTCAAATTTAATTATATATTCGAAAACCACGGAACGACCATCGATAAAGAGGTTGATGAAAACACCGTATGGATCGATATCGGCGGCAAGCTGAAGATGGGAATGTTCGACCATCACCAGCATTCCCGTACAAAAGCATCCGATCCGTCTGATTCCGGAGCAGAGTACTGCTCCAGCTCCTTCTCATGCATACTTAATAATCCGTGTTTTCTTGAAAAGCTGTTCTTATACTGCCGCAATAACCGTGAAAACATCGAAATAAATATACATACCCACAAGGTTCCTGATCTCGACAATACCGCGAGCATTTTTCTGCTTCAGCGTATGCTCGAAACCGGAAATCTCAATTCTGATGATCCGGAGGAGACACTTAAGACCGCCTTCGGCAATATCGGAGTCCTTGACAGGCTGCGTGAATACATTGACGGTATTGACGGCGGGCATAAGAAATACGTCAGCCGTCTTACTCTGTATACTTATTTTCAGTGCATTTCAGAGAAAAACCGGATCGATAAATACAATGCGAACAACCTGAAGATACTGGAGGACGGGGTCAGGCTGATAGAGCTGGTTTTCAGTGCCCTCAAATCCGATACCGGTAATAGAATTGATCTGTTTGAGGATGTTATCAGCAGCTATCTCCCGACAGACAGACTGGATCCGGATTATTTCAGATCCGCCCGGGAACAGGTACAGCGTATCTCTTCCGCATATGATGAAGACAAGCGGAATGGCAATGTAGAAATAAAAACGATCTCTGTATGGCAAAAAAGGAAGTCAGACTCCCTCCGACCATTGGATGAGGAAAACAACATCTTCATCCCGACCAAAAAGGTAAAGGCCGCTATCTGGAAGAAGCTCCCCGCTGCCGATAACGAATACTGTGTTGCCCGGGAACAGGATAAGTGTATGCTGACGGTATATCCTCGCAGCATCCGACTGACAACCACCCTGGATATACCTGTAAGATCCGATGGCAACGCTCAGGGCAAGTCCGAAGCATCGGCTGATAATCCGGATCAGACTCTGACCCAGGTAATAATTGCTCTTAATCCGGATCTTGACGGATACCGGGATCTGACACTGCTTCCTCTCGCTGAGGTTCTCGAGCAATGCGAACAGTCTGAGGAAGAGCGGTATTTCATGCGCTATCACTGTTACCGAAGGGATCACAGCCATTCGAGAGACCGCGAAGACGGCCGCTTTTCCAAGGCTCCTTTTTCCGAAACCGCAGATCCGTGGTACATTTCCGAAAAAGGCGATATCATTGATGTTCCCGGCGTTTTTTCGCTCATCTCTTACGATCAGATACTGAATATTATCGAAAACTCCTGCGCCATGGCAGCGGAGGTCCGCGTGTTTCATTTTAGAAATACCGACGGATATATGGAGAACGGCGTATATAAGGAAAACACCGGATCATCCGCAGCGGCTTCAAATTCAGTTACAGAACGCGGGAACACCTTTTCCTTTGAAAACGCCGGTAATGGGGTCGTCAGCTGCAATGAGTATTTTTCACTGGAAAAGGCGGATAAGGCGGATATCCGCGGTAATGAGAAGCCCGCAAGAGAAACTGCCCCGAAAAAATACATGAAAAACATCAGCTTCGGAACACTGTATGAGAAGATACAGAGCAGGATCGGCACGAAGCACTCAGGGTACAAACAGGCAGTCCGATCTGCTGATGACGGCAAAGCCTCCCCGGAAGACTGTCATCTGTTTATTGCAGTCAAGATAGACCCGGCAATGATAAAGTACAGCAACAGCTTTCTGAGCTCCTGCTGTCTCAACATTGTCGGAAAAAGCAGATCCGAAGCATCGGATGATAATCTTATGTATATTGACTACAGGACCTGTATGTATACGGATCACTCCGTGACTGTTCTGGCTGCCGATACCGGCAGCAGAGCCTTTGACAGGCTGATGAGTACTGCCTGTCAGTGCATGGCATCATCGGAAAATAACACAGAGACCGATAAATATGATAATAAGAACCATGTGCAGACCTATCCGATAATATGCTCTGATATCAGAAAAAACCTTGAGCATAAGCTTGCCCTGCAGTATATAGGAAAAGAACTGCCGGATATCATACACCGACTCAAACTCTATGCGACCGGCGCCAAGGGCATCAGCCGGGAGAATGCTGAAGCCTTCAGCAGCGACAGCATGTACAATATGATTCGATCATTAAACGAGAAGCTGGTCCGCCTCAATTCCAACATCCAAAGGGATGCTATTATCATTGACCCGCTTGAGCAGGAGGTCTACTCCTTTATCAATCAGGTTCACGGTATAAACAGCTTAAAGGACTCGGTGATCACCTCTGCCCAGTTCATAATTAAAGACTATGAACAGCTGCATGACCGG
>JAQXPY010000034.1 GCA_029100885.1 Clostridiales bacterium
GAACATTCTGAAGACTGTGTTGCGTCTTTCCATTTCAATGCCTTTAGCCATGCCTTCAGCCCTGCCTTCAGCTCTGGCTTCGTTACACATCTCTTCTAAGATCCTGCACATTGTATCGACTCCTTTCTCTGTTTCTTTAAGCTCTCTTGTTGCTTCGGCAAGCGTTTTATTTTTCATATCTCTCCAGTCACTGCATGAGAAGTCGTGCATCAGCCCGCCTAAAGCATCGCTGCCTCGATATTGACCGTTAACATATATTATGTGCGCTTCATCATTAAACGGCTCATTGGTTTCCCGTATCATTCTTTCGATATGATACATCGATAGTCCTTGCTTGAAATAATCATTCTCAGTTATAAAAATGACATATGTGGTCGGCAAACTGTCAAAATCCTGTTTCTTCTTAAGCAAATCCACATCCAGCGCTCCGGAATGATACCTTGACCGTTTTGCGCCTGCGCCTTTATCCGAGCGCTGTATCTCAATGTTATATTTCTTATCCCGGGCATCCGAAGCCAGTATGTCTAAGCATAAAGACCTCGGTCCTGTCAAATGCTTCAGATCAGCCTGTGTTTCAACTGTTCTGATACGCAGCCCCTCAGTTGGGAATATTGCGTCTATCAGTTCCTGTGTTAACGGGATATTGTTTCTGAACAGACAACGCATGAAATCGTCATCTATTGGCCTTAAGGCCTTTAATCTCTCCAGATTCCGCTCATGCTGAAGAGACTTTTCCTTTGATTCCATTAAATCTCCTTCGTAGTATTATAACACAGACTACAAAGTATAGTAGTCTCAATGTTTGCCTGCTGTTCTTTTGCAGCAAAGTTACAGATCATATGACTCTGTTCATTTATATTTCCTCCTTACTGCCACATAATGAAGCTTAGTCTGCCTGTCTTGTTCTCCATTAACAGACTGATTGCCCCAGGCTCTTAAATAAATATGGTTTTCGTTTGGGATCAACAGAAAAATCACAAACAGCAGTGATTTTCATAATCAGAAAAAAGTGATTATATTCATTGATCAGATGTGAAATATGGAATGTTGTGTTTATGAATTGTAAACGATCACGCTGTATAATACAAGCATAATGTAATAATATTGTTAAATGCTGTTTCTATATTAGGAACTGTATTAAACTGTATTCAAACTGTGTTTCAAGCAGTATGTGAAATAACAGCTTTGAAAGGCAAAAAGAGCTTGCAAACGGTAAAAGAGCCTGCAAACGGTTTTTGACCTTCAGTCAGTAATATGGTACAATACTTCGATACTATATTTATAAAAACGAGATGAGTCATAAAGCTTATGGGTAGAGATAACAGACGCGATAACAGACGGGATAACAGAACTGACAGCCGGAACGGCGGCAGAAGCATCAGAACAGAGACGAAGCATATGAATCGCGGTATTGACCGCAGCGATGACAGAAGAAGCAGAAAAGAGCCGGAAGCTGAAGAATATATGAAGGAAAGAAATGACGGCAGAGCGGATTCAGTCTATACAGAGCGGGGCATTGACAGCGGAAATAAGATAGAGGGCAGGAACGCCGTAATGGAGGCACTCCGCTCCAATCGCTCCATAGATAAGGTGCTGGTACTGGACGGGAATACGGACCACGCCATAGCGGCAGTGGTCAACGAGGTCGGAAAGCATCCGGATGTCAAGCTGGAATTCGTATCAAAGCAGAGGCTTGACAGGTTATCGGAGACAGGCGGAAGACATCAGGGCGTGATCGCATCTGCCGCAGCCTATGATTATGCGGAGCTGGGCGATATACTGGCAAATGCGGAAAGCAGGGGAGAGCAGCCGTTTATCTTCATACTGGATGGTATAGAGGACCCGCACAATCTAGGAGCGATCATCAGAACTGCAAATGTATCAGGTGCTCACGGTGTTATTATCAGGATGAACAGGGCGGTGGGACTTACTGCAACAGTGGCCAAGGCATCCGCAGGAGCTCTTAATTATACGCCGGTGGTAAAGGTGACGAATATAGCCCGGACCATAGACGAGCTCAAGGAGTACGGGCTGTGGTTCGTATGCGCCGATATGGAAGGAGAGAGGATGTATGACCTCAACCTCGGCGGGCCTATAGGATTGGTAATAGGAAATGAAGGCAAGGGAGTCTCGGAGCTGGTGAGAAAGAAGTGCGACATGGTGGCATCCATACCTCAGTTCGGAGATATAGAGTCCCTCAATGCCTCCGTGGCGGCAGGCGTG
>JAQXPY010000035.1 GCA_029100885.1 Clostridiales bacterium
ATCAGACAATCCGACACCTCTTTTATCTTTTCTTCTCTTTTCAAAAATATCCCTCCGAATCATAAGATAAAACAATGCCATACAGCGTATATTGTATCCAATATAAAGTCGGATGTCGATGGCTTTTTGACCATTGTTTACATATATACATTTGGTTCTTGATTTTCCTTTTGTGAAAGCACATAACCTATGCAGAGAACATAGAGATATCAGGCGAAACCGATCCGCGGACAGGACCTGGAAGATACCGTCAGGCGGTATCTTCCGGCCGAAAAGATCATCTGACCTATGCGTTCTCAAGCGTACTGTACGGCCTGATCTTTTTTACAAGTTCTGCCTGCTTGCCCTTTTCAAGCAGATATGCGCAATCACCGGGCATACACATTATCTTTTCAGGCGTCTTGAGCGCCCTCGTTCCGACGTATTCCGCGGTCTGTCTGTTGACCGTACCGAGGATCAGATGGTGGTCACAGTTTTCTATTATCGTATCCGCATCATTACCGTACATGGAATAAAGCTGAGACAGGCTCTGGATTATCAGGCTGACCGATATCTCACGGGACCTGATGACAGATATTGTCTTGGCAAAATCTTCGATCTTGGCCGATGAGGCAAAATCATCCATTATGATCCTGACAGGTACCGGAAGTCTTCCGTCCTCTTTCTCGTCAGCTTCGCTACACAGGCACTGCAGTACCTGCGTATGAAATATGTTTACCATAGGATCGAATGTACTATCCGTATCGGATACATTAAGAAAGAGAACCGTTTTCTTTCTGCCTATATCCCTGAGAATGACGCTCTTACCCGCACCGAATATAAACTTTGATTCATGGAATTCGAAGGGCTCTAGTGCCACGTTTGCAAATCCGAGAATGCTTGCCCACATCTTGTCTGCGGGTTTATTTGCCTTTATCTCCCGATATTTTCTTGACGCAAAACTGTCAGGATGAGCATCGACCCAATCGATGAATGCGATCTCTCCCCCGGGATTTGAAAATGCATGATTAAGCTCACATACACTAACAAGGTTCTGCTCATTAACAGGAAGCTCCTCCAGACAGTAACATATCAGGAACGCAATATAGGATCTGGCTGACATATGCCATATCGGCTCCTTATCACCGGCCGTAGACCTTATGAGACTGTTTGCCAGTGTGAGCACATCCTGCTCCCTGAAGGTACCGTCAGGATATCTTCTGATGTTTGCAAGCGGATTGTAACAGCATGACTTGTGAGGGTTTACAAAATCTATGACTTTCACGTCATAACCCTTCTTCTTAAGCTGGGAGGAAAACTTCCTGTACAGCTGATTCTTGGTGTCGGAAACTACCATGCTGCCCGAAATATTCTGGATATTCGGAATTACGTATCCACCGGTCTTACCGGCACAGGATGGACCAACTATCAAATCGTTATTATTAAGTCCCGTTACTCTCGTATCGTTACTGACAGTTACCCCGTCCGCCAGAATTCTGAACCCGGGGTTCTTATTTGCATTACTCATACGCGTTTTCCTCTCTTTCCAAATGACTCAGAATCAATGATCTCGGTTGCCAGCCCGAACTTGAGCGCCTCTTCGGCATTATAATAAGTATCGTTTGCGGTGACCTCATATACTTCTTCGAGTGTCTTTCCCGTTTTTTCCGAAATGATTTGCGCAATGATCTGACGCGTCTCATTGAGCTTGTCAAGTTCGTGCTGTATCTCATGAGGTTTCTTGCCGCTCATGTCGGCATTGGAATAACTCGGATCATGAATCATAATCCGGGTGTGCGGCAGCATCTGACGTTTATCTCCTGCCAGAAACAGCAGCGCTCCCATGCTTGCCGCGGTGCCGATGCTGACTGTCCTTATCGGAGCCTTCATCAACGTCATGTAGTCATACACCGCCAGACCGCTTGTCACCTCCCCTCCGGGACTGTTGATGTAAAGTGTGATCTCCGCCTCATCATCTTCCCGTTCAAGGTACATGAGCTGTTTTATCAGTTCGTTGGTGGTATTTGCGTCCACTCCTCCTGTCAGGAAGATCTCCCTGCTCTGAAGTAGTTCGTCTTCCAGATCCACAATGTCAATGCCTCTTACTGTTTCTTTGATTATCCTTGCCATAGTCTTTCCTCCTTTAGATTTCAGTTACAAAATCTTCATCAAACCGCCAGAAATTTTCTTCCATTGTCCAGTCCGGTAATTCATATACATAGTTATAATGATTAAATACTACTGTTCTGTAATATGCCTGACTATGAAACGAGTCAAAAAACAACATAACCAAAAGAACTCTATCCAGATTGCAGGCACATAATATGCTCTTCTTATAATCATCAATGCTCATCCAGCTGCTCCAGCTTTTTGAACACACTTCTGTCGTAAGACGGAGTACATCCCCGACAGTCCGGTCACGAAATCCTGCCGCTTTTTCATTATTAGGGATTATCTCCGAATAATCCCGTTGCATATCCTTTTCATGATCAACAACTGCCTTATAATTGATAACTCTTCCGGTCATGTCATCGAGCATCGCACCGATCTTCACGGCAAGAAAGCACTTGACGGTTGAATGTGTCTTTTCTGCCTCAAGCAGAACTCTCTTCAAAAAATGTACATACATCCTCGAAATCGACTCGCAGTCCGTTGGATCTGTCATCTCCATGACCATACAGATAGCCTCTATAAGACCTATCAGTTCCGCGTACGCGAGTTGATCAAGGACTCCAGCCTCAAGGCCGTGCATCAGAACCAGGGACTCATACAGTTCCCTCACATCCTTATTGTCGCACATAAATACTTCACCCATCCGAAGGTTTGCAATTCCGTCGAGGGCCTTTGCGACCCTTGACGGTTTTTCTATACAACCTGATTCGGAAATCTTTTTGATCTCTTTTAATGATGTCATACACTCTCTCCTTTTTCTGTCACGCTGACTGTATCAGCTGCCTCCAGCAGTAAATTGTCTATATACTCTGTCACTGCAGTCTGTGCCGGCCTCGCACCCAGTCCCAGCCTGTATGACTGCTCTACAAGCATATCGATGACCTCCTTATGAGGATGCTCAATCTTTCTGCGAAGACCCGGTGTGAGTCCTGTCATTTCAAGCTGAGCCACCAAGCGTATATAGGCATCACGTACAATGTCTGCATAGGTTTTGCGATCAATTGGAGCAAACGTAAATATATGAGAAAATCTTCCAAGAAGCTCCGTGTCAAAATACTCTGCGAGATCACCGACCGATTGCTCTTCATCTCTTTGTGATGATACGAAACCAATCCGGCCTGATGACTGCGTGCATCCCGCATTTGTCGTGGCGATAATTATCGCTTTTGAAAAATCGATTTCTTTGCCTGCGTTGGTCCTGATAACACCGTCATCAAATGCCGACAGAAACAGCCGCTGTACCGATCTTTCGCTTTTTTCGAATTCATCAAGCAGTATCAGCCTGTACGGGTTCGTATCAAGTACATCAAACGGGAGTTCCGCGTTCCCCTCACTGTATGAGTAACCTGCCGGTGCGCCTATTATCCTGTTTATCGATGCCGATGAATTGTATTCGGCCATATTCAGTACTATAGGCTTCTCCCTCATATACTCCGAGGAGATGATGCGTGCCACTTCACTTTTCCCGACTCCGGAAGGCCCGGCAAACAGCAGTGTGAGCGGTTTGGTGCGTGGGTGAATATGCATGTCATACAGTCTTAGGACCTTAACAATCTTTTGGAGAGTATCATCCTGACCCCTTATTCCGGAAAGCCGCCTCCTCAGCGATTTCTCGTTAAGTCTGTTCATCGTACTGTTTCCCGATGTCATCCTGTAAGCGGTCTCCTCGATTGCCTCTCGGGTCAGGCATATATTTACCCTGTCTGTGGCGACAACAAGATCTGCGAGAGTTCTGTCAAGAAGAGTAAGTGCGTTATCCGGTCTGTGGGATCCGACACTGATCATCTCATCCGCCGCCTCTACGATAAGTTTCGGGATGCCCTCATCTTTTCTTATCTTAATGCCGTAATGTTCCTGCATTATCGGAATGGCCTGCTTTACTATCTCCATCGTCTGATCTAAGGTGAGTTCATCTACTATCACTCTTGTGAGGCGCCGGTTAAATGCCGGATCGCTTTCCAGCTTTTTGACCTCCTGGGTAGTGGTCGCCGCTATGACCCTGATCTCGCCACGACTCAGGGCCGGTTTTAACATTTCGGCGATAGTTTTGTATGCTTCATGTCCAAATAGCATATGTACTTCATCGATAAATAGTATTGCATCAAATCTGCGGTTACCTATAAATTCGATAAGCACGTTAATCTTTTCCTCAAGTTCTCCGCGAAGCGATGTATTTGATAACATGGCCGACATGTTCAGTGCGTATATCCTGAGGCCGCGAAGCATTTTCGGAACGCTTCTGTCTCCGCTTTTCATGCGATGTGCAAGTTCCTCCACGATGTGAGTCTTGCCGCATCCGGCGTGTCCGACCAGCAGTGTATTAGGCTTGTCCTTTCCGATAAGAGCTGCCATTACCTGTCTGATAACGGCTTCCCGAAATAGCGCAGGTTTCTTACATCCAGCCCACATCGGCGTCAGGACTCCGTTAATATCAGCCGGTATCTTCGGCTCTCCGTCGTCATCAAATCCGTCATCAGAATCAGTTACATCGGCGTCATCATCACCATAGACATCGTCCTCATCCAGAAGACAGGCGTCGTAAAAATCTTCGAACGTCGGTAATGATACGTTTTTCACATAGTCCATGTATGCACCATCCTTTCAATATTCAGTTTACGGGTGACGTGGTTAATACGCCTTTCCGCAAATATTCAGATTTGCTTTGAAAGGTGCAACTTCTGTCAAAACCAAAAAAATGGGGTAAAATTAGATCAAGGATTGTTGAAAGGCCAATCCCGTGCCAAGATTTGAAAAAACCAATTATATCGGTTTCCATCAATAAAGACTTATGTCGGATCATAAAAGGTTCAGGATCCTAAAAAAATTTATATTATTTTTTTATACAAAGTGAAAGCCTGTGAAGTTTTTCTGGAATATTCAATAGCAATATACTTCTAAGTCCTCTCGACCAATATTCCTTAAATTGTACTTTTGTAAAATTCGTATTCATTTGAAAACCTCAATATTCCATGGAAATACCTGCTTCTCTCTGTAGGAATTCATTATTCCATTACAAAGACTTATTGCAATAGTATCTACTCCATCCGTAATTCTTTCATCATTTTTATGTTCTGTTTCATTCCAATTTACAGAACCATAAGTATAGATAACCGCTTTTTCATCTTCATCTGCTTTTTTTGCGCAACCTAAATATCCTAAACTCATAATGATTTACTGATCCTGCTTGAATACTTCGTTATTCCGTACAAGCTCATTAAATGAAGCCGGCATGTATTTGTTGATCATGCATCCTGCATTTAATGCATGATCCTTGGTTTTCATATACTCGTAAGACTCATTCCTGCGGTTATGAATATGACCATAGATATGCCAGGTTCCATGAAAGTATCCATTCCATTCAGCAATAGGGAAATGGCATAAACAAATATGCTTATCCCCATCCTGGATATGCATCATTTTCTCGACACCCTCAAGATAATGTAGAGCCTTTGGATTATCTAAAATAGGCAGATCATGATTCCCCAAAATTAGGATCTTGTGCCCTTTCAGTTGTCGCAAATACCACTCCGGCGTTCGTCCGCTTCGATAGCATAAATCTCCTACGATATAAACAGTGTCATCCGGCTGCACTCGTCCGTTCCATAGTTCTATCAGCACATGATCCATTTCGTCTCTGTCCGCAAAAGGTCGGTGGTCGAAGCCGATTACATTTGCGTGTCCAAAATGAAGATCACTCGTGTATAAAATCATTAAATCACTTCCTTTAATCCACATCTCCCACATCAATCACATCTTATCTAACAAAAATGCCATATACAACGGCAATGTAAGAATCTGATTCTCATTACCCACATTATAATCACCTAATTTTATCGCACTTTTAACATGATACTTTTCCGGATGATTTAAAATCGTTCTTGTACTCTTGGTATTACCATTTGTTGCTTTTACTTCTACCAA
>JAQXPY010000036.1 GCA_029100885.1 Clostridiales bacterium
AGTATGACCAATATGATCGATGATATAAATTCTGCCGATACGCAAGAGGAGACAGAAGTATGAAAGAGCTGAAGCGGATGCTGCTTATTCACTGGCATCATTATGATAAGGAAGTTATCGATTTTGAGATGATTAATTTCCTGACGGGAAAAACTGCTGCCGGCAAATCTACGATAATTGACGCACTGCAGCTCGTTCTTCTTGGAGATACAGACGGGAATTTCTTTAATAAGGCGGCAAACCAGAAATCAGCCAGGACCCTGAAGAGTTATCTTTACGGTGAGCTTGGCGACGATGGTGAGGCAGGATTTAAATATCTCAGAGAGAATACACGCTTTACAAGCTATGTTGCCCTTGAGTTTTATGACACGACAAAGAAATCCTTTTTCGTGACGGGAATTGTTTGTGACTGTTATAAGGATCAGAATTTTGATAAAAAATGGTTTGTTATCAATGGAAACGGTCTTCCTGACGAGATGTTTATTGATTCTAAAACCAGTGTTCCGTTTACGATTCAGGAGCTGACCTCTTTCTTTAAGCAAAGCTATGGCAGAAAAAATACTGCATTTGAATTTTATGATACAAACAAGCGTTATCAGGATGTAACACTTGGAAAATTCGGCCAGATCAAGCCAAAATACCGGATGCTTTTAAAGAAAGCTGTTCCGTTTTCACCTATATCAGACATTACTCAGTTTATTACTGAGTCTATTTGTGATATCCGGAACGATATTTCTGTAGATCAGATGCAGTCGGATATCAGGCTTTACAAACAGCTGGAACAGGATGCCGAGTCTACTGCAAGACGTATTGAAGCGCTTGCCAGAATCAGGGAATTAGATGAGCTCTATCACAGGGAATGCAATACATACAGCATTCAGGAGTATATCGTATACCGTGCCGAGCAGGATGAATATATGGCAGTGATTGCCGGTCTTAAGGAGGAGGTACGGAAAAAGAAAGAAAGAATAGAGCTTTTGGGAGTGGAACTGCAGGCTCTTGAAGCTGATAGGCAGGAGCATATCAGCAGGCTTCAGACTCTTCAGGACGAATACGGGAATTCAGACATTGTTCGCAGGGAGCAGGATCTGTCAAAGGAGCTGTCTCAGTTAAAGAAGGATATTGACGGCATTGAGTCTGCTATTGCCTCTGCCGCTGTACATCTTCATGGGTATGCGGAAAACTGGATCGGTATTCTTGAACGGCTCACTCAGGATCGGAATGTGTCTGAGGAGCTCGCGGCCGGTTTCTCCGTACATATGGAGCTGCTAAAGGAGATGCAAGATATAACCAGTGAAACGGTAATTGATTTTCCTGTTGATAAAGCTCTTCGGGCATTGTCAGAGCTGCATAACGCGGTGTCCACTGAAAAAAGCAGAGTCGATGCCATTTGTAAGGAACTGACGACAAAACAGCTTGAACTTCGGGAAACGATTAAAGCGTTAAAAAACGGTATCAAACCATACAGGGGGAACGTTGTACAATTCAAAGCAATGCTTGAAAGCAGGCTCAGCGAAGAATCCGGAAAGAAGGTTGAGGTGCCGGTTTTTGCGGATCTTCTGGAGGTCAGAGATACCAGCTGGCAGAACGCGATTGAGGGCTACCTGGACGCACAGCGTTTTTATCTGATCGTTCCTGAGGAATATTATCATGCCGCTCTGAATATTTATGATGCTGCGAAGGCGGAGCACGGATATTTTGATATCGGTATTGTCGACATCGGAAAGCTGAAAAAGGAAGCTGCTTCAGCTGCCGCAGTTCCCGGTTCACTTGCTGATGAAATCGAGTCTGAGTCTGAGGATGCGCTTCTCTACGCCAGGTATCTTCTCGGAAAAGTAATGAAGTGCGATTCTGTTCATGAATTGAACAGCCATAGAACAGCGATCACACGCAGCTGCATGCTTTACAAAAATTATGTATCTCGCAAATTGAATCCTGACAGGTATGCTACGCCGTTTCTTGGACGCAAAGCGATAAATATTCAGATTCAGCAAAACGAAACAGCATTATGTCAGCTTACAAAGCTGCTTGAACATATAATAGAAACACTTACTCTGTTGAGACGGGCAGCCGGTCTCAATTTCATGAATGAAAATGAGGCAGCTGATTACAAAAAAGCAATCGGCAGGAATGCAGAGCTGGCGGAGCTTGCTGCACAGCGCGCTTCAAAGCAGGCGGAATATGATTCCCTGGATTTTCTGTATATGCAGAAAATGATAGATGAGATCGAACGGCTTAAGACGGATGTAAAGGAGCTTGAAAAACCGATTCAGCTCAGGCATGATGAGTCTATCAGACTTGACGAGCAGATTGAAAGCATTCTGAATACGCGGATCCCGGAGGAAGAAAACAAAAATCACGCGGTTCAGCAGAGGATAGGCAGCGCTTTTGCAGAGGATTGGATTTCTGAAACCGGGGAGCCGAGATACCGGGAAGAGGTTGAACGCAGCAAAACCGGCACCTCAGCGATGAGCCTCCGTGAACGCTTTTCTTCTGCCAAAGCCGGTACGGCAACAAGGAGGGAGAATCAGCGCAGGGAGCGCAATCACGCAAGAAGCCTTTATAATCAGGAATACCATATGCCTTATGACGCAGAACGCGAGGATAATAAAGAGTTTTCCGATGAGCTTCACAGTCTGCAGGATATTAAGCTGCCGGATTATCTTTCACGTATACAGAACGCCAGGGAAAAGGCATATAATCAGTTCCGAGATGATTTTATAGCAAAAATCAAGTCAAATATTGAATCTGTTACTGAACAGATAAATGAGCTGAACGAATCTCTCAGAAAGCACCGTTTTGGGACAGACAGCTACAGATTTGAAAAGAAACCGCGCCCTGAATACCGTCAGTATTATGACATGATCATGGATCCGATGCTTCTTGATACAGGCGGATATAATATTATGTCTGAGCTGTTTAATCAAAAGTACAGGCATGAGATAGCGGAGCTTTTTGACATGCTCATCATGAATGAGATGGATATGAGCGCCGAAAAAAAGGCAGAGTATGAGAAAAATATTCGGAAGTTCACTGATTACAAAACATATCTGGTTTTTGACCTGGTGGTCACGAACGATCACGGTGAAGAACAGCGGCTTTCGAAAACATTATTGAAAAAGTCAGGCGGAGAAACACAGATCCCGTTCTATATCTCTCTGCTGGCATCATTCTCCCAGGTATGTCGTATTCGCAGCAAGGAGCCGCAGAACAACACGATCCGTATCATCATTCTGGATGAAGCGTTCAGCAAGATGGACGGGGAACGAATCAGAGAATGTATTCTGCTGCTGCGACGCTTCAGGCTGCAGGCGATCTTTTCCGCGCCGCCGGAAAAGATTTCGGATATCGCACCGTTGGTGGATCGCAATATTGCCGTGTATAAGGATTATCGTCATTCATTTACCAGGTATTTTGATCCCAAGGAGATAGATACAGATCTGATTGAGGAGGAATAACTGATGAGCATGAGGATCCCGGATTACCAAAAGTGGATTCTTGACACCTTGCTGGATAAATACGAACAGAGTACAGCATTTCAGACCGGAGTATTCTCTCGCAGGATCATGTTTATTGCTTCCGGAGAGAAGAAGCTTCAGGAAGCAATGGAGCAGATAGATGAAAAGCATCTGTTTCTGACTGTGCTGCAGGAAATGAAAGCTCAGGGCCTGATCGATTTTTCCTGGGTCAGGCATGAAGCCGGGAATCTGGTGGATCGCGTCTGGCTGGTGAATGAGTCGATAGATGCGTGCTATGAAAGGATCGGCAGAGTATCTCTCCGAAAAACTCTGGAGGCTTTTGTTACGACGGCAGACGGATATCTTTCGGGGTTCCGGGATTCCTCAGATTTGAAGATATACTTAGAGGAGTCCATTGCCTATACAAAGCAGCGGAAGAAACTGAAAGCGCCTTTTACAGCAGATATTAAGCTTGATGCGGATATTCTGGAATGCCTTGTTCATCTGGATCATACTCCTGATCAGCCGGAACGGGTCTTTTCAAGCAAATGGTTTGGAGACAGTAAGTATTTTGAACACAATCTTAAGAGTAAGGTTGTTTCTATACTTAAAGAAATTCGGAAAGCAAGGCTTGGAACTGATGAAGAAGCTGATGATGATTACCTGTCAGATGATGATCTGCTTGCCGAACGGGGACTGTACAGGTGGCCGGAAATCTATGAGCTTAATGGACCGATCGTTATTTTAATGGATGATGGCTCTCTGATTGATCTGCAGCCTCAGGTTTACGGTGCCTATGTTAACTCGGATACCGTGAAGCATATCGCTGAGATCGACGGAGCTAAGGTTGAACGGGTCATCTTTATTGAGAATAAGGCTAATTACATAGATTATCAATCAAGGAGCAGACTGCCGGGAGATCTGGTCATATACCATGGCGGATGCTACAGCCCTATGAAGGGAATGCTGTTTTCAAAAATTTGTGAAGGGTGCCGTACGGCCCGTGTTTACCATTGGAGCGATATCGATCTGGGAGGCTTCCGCATCTTTACCCGATTGAGAAAGAATATCGCACCAAATGTGAGACCTCTGTTTATGGATGTTGAGACATTGCAGACAAATGTCTGTTCATGTATGGAGATAAAAACTGACGGATACATAGAACAGCTTGAAAAGCTGTTGAAGGATCCGGAATACTCGGTATTCTCTGATGTGATAGAGTACATGATAAAGAATCGTATTCGTTTGGAACAGGAGAGTCTGATCTGTTGACTTGATCCGGAGGGCTTGCAAGCCGAATCATATACATTTTGTGTATTCATTTTTTGCAGGACGTCACGGAGAGAAATCATTATTATGCGATCAGCTATCCTGCAGATGATGAGGGCTGAGCTCA
>JAQXPY010000037.1 GCA_029100885.1 Clostridiales bacterium
GAAGGCTTTTTCCCGAATCTTGTACGCAAAGGCAATATCCGATACTTTAGTGATAACGAAATCGAAGCACTCCGGGTAATAGAGTGCTTAAAACAATCCGGTCTTGAAATCAAGGATATCAAACAGTTTTTTGAATGGGTTACCGAAGGCTCCTCCACTTATGCAAAACGTAAAGAATTATTTGAGCATCGAAAGGCTGCCGTCAAAGAGGAAGTCAAGCAGCTGGAAAAAACGCTCGCCATGCTGGAATTCAAATGCTGGTATTACGATACTGCAATGGCTGATGGCAACGAAGATAGAATTAATGCAATGCTTCCTGATAATCTTCCAAAGGACATTCAAAAGCTCTATGACAAAGCCCATTAAAGAAATAGTGTGTCAATTGGTGTCAATGGGTGTCAATGGGGACGGTTCTTTTTGTCACCTACCTGTGTCAGCAGTGTCAGTAGGGACGGTTCTTTTTGTCAATATCCAGTTGTTGCGCCTTGAAGCTTAAAAGTATCAAGAATAACAATTATTCTTGACAATTTCTGATTTCTGTGCTTTCTGAATCACGCCGCGGTTAATACCGGTCAACCGCTCAATCTGCCTCACTGTCATCCCCCTGTTTCTCATTCGGACAAGGTACTCGTCCCGCTGTTCCCGTGACATTCCCTGAACCTCCGTAGCGCTTTTTAATTGTAGTTCTTCATGAATTATACGCAGCGCCCATTTATCATCATGCTTATGTGCATCTGCTTCCATACATTCGGTATCTTCAGATCTTTTTAAAAATGCTTTAAAAGCACTTGTCTCCCCAATCATTTTACAAATCATGGAAGTATCGGTTACTCCGCCGAAGCATCCGTATTCCGAATAGCTGCTCCAGCGGTAGGACTCCGCGGCACATATTCCGGCTTTCTCCGGATTGTTCAGAATATATCGAAATACCGTCAGATAATATGCATCATCTGATATGATTTCACTTTTATATCGATCTTGAAACAGATGGCCGCTTCGCTCATATTTCCGGTTGAAATACATTGCATAGCTTATGCCAAGCTTTTTCATAAAGGTCGCAGATACGCCCACAGTATCGCGAACAAGAAGATGGACATGGTTTTCCATAAGACAATATGCATGGATCGCAAGTCCGGTGTCTGCGCAAAAGCGCCTCAAGAGCGAAATATAATACAAACGGTCCTCATCATCCTCAAATAACAACTGTTTTCCGATTCCGCGCACGATAATGTGCTGATATTCAGATTGAATTCTTGCTTGTCTTGACATAATAATCACCTGCCGTAATAGTCGTTGATACTATTATAGCAGGTGACGGATCATTGCCAATCAGAAAGCCGAACCAGTCAAAAAGAACAGGTGATGAATTTTTTCTATCAGAACTGTGCCTATTGACAACCCTGGAATTGATTCTTACTCGCCTTGAGATAAATAATTCCTGCCACAATAGACATTGTACCTATTACAGCAGGAAATTGATTGTTGTCAGATAGAATTGTTCCTATTGATATGTATTGATAATTATTTTTGCATGCAGTAAATGAATTGTTGTCAAACAGAACCGTCCCCATTGACACATGATACTACTTACTCCGGCAAACTAATCTTCGTATACTGTAGTCGTTATCTCTCCGTTCAGGCAATCGAAGGTCACTGCATCCGAATACGCGTAATTTCCTGCAGAATCCCACATTTCAAATACCATGGAATATCTTCCATCAAACAGCGGTGCCTCGCCAAAGGACGTATCCTTTGTCACGGTCAGTTCCTCGGCGGTATACATTTCAAAATCATCATCTCCGCTGTAGGAAGCAACCTTCCATATAGTTGTTATCATATCTCCTTCTGCCAGCAGACGAACCTCCTTTGCCGCCATTCCAGAATCGTCCAATGCCTTCGAGGCACCAAGGATGCTCCACTCTTCCGAGGTAAAATCATATGCCGTCTGCAGATAATATGCCTCGCCGTTCAAAAGTATAGGAACTGAATACAGATTATAGTCCTCTCCTTCGAAGGTGAGCTCCATATATACCAGCGACCCGTCTATCGCTCCCCATACGCCGCGGAAATTATCATTGAATACACCCTTTTCCCAGTCAGCAGTCAGATCATTGTCTGTACCCAGCAGCATCATACGGTCATTTTCCTCGTCAACATAAAAGAGGGAAAATCCGACTCCCGCAAGAATATCATTTGCCTCCGGTCCCAGATCGAGAAATGCTGTGCCGTCGTCGGTCACATCGAGCGCTGCTCCGTCCCAGTCAGTGTCATTTAAAGTAATGCGCTTAGGAAGCTCACTTACCTCTATCGATGCCAGATATTCCTCTCCGCCCTCGGAAAGCTCTCCTGTAATCTCATATGCATAGAGATGCTTAAATGCAAGCCCGGCACCTATATCAATATACCCGTTCAGATCCTCCACATCTCCGTTATAAGAATAATAACAGCTCAGTCCCGTAGCTTCGGATCGGTAAGGTCCTCCTACCTGATACAGTATGCAGCCATCCAGAGCATCGCAGACCCTTTGGGCTGACGGCAGCATCCAGGCTGTCTGCCTTGCCAAATGCCCCAGATCTACCATATTGGTATACCCCTGCTCACGGGTATTGCCTCCGTAATTCTCACATCCAGCTGCTGCGCGTCCGAGCCCTGCAAAGAATCCCGGATCCTCAGCCGCCGCTGCCAGCGCTTCCTGCCCGAATCCTTCGTAAGCCTCCAGCAGTTCTCCAGTTGCGCCGAGATCTGTCAGTGATAGAGTTGCCTGATCCTGAGTTCCTACCGCCTCACAGCCCTCATAATAGGTATTGCATATGGAGATGCCCAGTTCTCGACCACTCATAGACGGATCCTTTGCCAGTTCTCCGAGCCAGCCAGAATAGAGCCAGCCGTTTCCCGGCTCCACTTCTTCGGAAGCCACCAGATATCTTGCAAAATTTCTGAATACAGCCGCCACATCCACCGTTGCCATCAGACAGGTGTCAAAACCTATGAGCTCAAGTGCCGGTGCCTCCTCATCCGCAGGCCAGACAGCATCAAACGCCTGATACATCTCGGAAAGATCCAGCGAGTCCAAGCCGTGAAGCTCATCGAATGCCGCTCCGCTTACAGAGCCACCTCCGTGATTCCAGAATGTTACCGCCACCCTGTCCGCAGGAAAATTAGTATTGGCAAAGTCCAGAAACTCATACAATGTCTGGGCATCTCCCATATTTGCCGTGTCCTGCTCCTCCAGCAATACCAGACCTTCGCTGCTGTAGAGCCAGCGCTGCAGCTTGGCGGGATCCATATATTCATTCTGCCATACGGCCGCTCCTCCGGTTTGAATAACCACATTAACGTTTTCCGGTAATTGCACCTCCAGCATTTCTGACAGATCATTGGTGGCAAATCCTCCGTTAGTCTCCAGGTCGCTGCCGCACAGATACCAGTAGATTGCCCAACTGTCATCAGTATAGGCAACGCCTGCATCCGATTCATCTGCTTTGGCTTCCTCTCCTGCTTCTCCTGCATTTCCGGCAGCTGCTATATCGGTCTCCTCATCCGAGCATCCTGTTATAAACATGCATATCGACATTAACAGAATAATTATCGGCAGAAGCTTCTTCATAAACATATCCTTTCTTTTATACACAAGTACCCACTGCCTAAGGCAGCGGGTGCTTGACCTGATTATTTCCTGATCCGTTTTCTCTGTGCCAAATGCTCCGGCTCAGCTTCATTCATATGGCTCTGCCTGATCCGGCTGTCGCCTTTGAATCAGAATCTCCTTTTGATCGGAACCTCCTTCGAAACAGAATCTACTTTGGATCAGAGTCTCCCTCGAAACAGAATATGCTTTGGATCAGAGTCTCCCTCGAAACAGAATATACTTTGGATCATAATCCCCTGTGAAATAGAAACTCCTGTGGAATACATGCCCCCGTAGAATAGAAACTCCTGTGGAATACATGCTCCTGTGGAATAGAAGCTCCTGCGAAATAGAATATATTCTGAATCATTGTACAATTCTGTTCTTTTTTGACACGATAGAAGTTCAAAATATAAGCATCTCTGTTGACATGTGTTGACACACTTGACATAACGTTTAATCGTTGTCAAAAAGAACCGTCCCTATTGACAACCAACGCCATTGACAACCCATTGACAACCTGACACTCAACCTTAAATTCCCAACAGCTGGCGCTTTTTTGCGGCAAACTCTTCCTCTGTGATGATGCCCATATCGAGCAACTCCTTGTACTTTTTGATCTCGGCTACAGCATCTATCGGAATCGTTCCGGACGGAGCCTGCTGTGCTGCACTGCCTGCTGCCTCATAAGGGCTTCCTGCCGCATTCGCTGCCGCTCCTCCATTTCCTCCTCGAACCTCCGGTGCAGACGGATCGATCATTCTCATAAGTCTTACTGCCAGTTCGTGCAGCTGCTCAACCTTTTCGTTATATTCGTCCATATATCTGTTAACGCTCGGATAGCTGGTATCAAAGGTCGGAGCATCTGTCTTGTTTTCATATGAAGGCCAGTAAGGATGGCTGAAGGTGAGCTCTACTCTGAAACCGCCGAATATCTCCGGTGGATCAAAGGTAGGTCTGTAGATCGTGGCAATATGCTCTCTTTCTCTTCGCTCCTCGTCTGTTTCCGAACCCCTGTTTATCCTTCTTTCCTGCTCTACCTTGCGGTCATATTCTCTTCTCTCAAACTGAAACTGTGTAATGATCGGTGCAATATTTTTCACACGCTCCGGAACATTGCTCGGATAGCTCCTAAGCTTCCCGTCACCACTTTCAAACAGTACATTGTTATCCTCGTAGATACGGAACATCTTGAGATATTTCTTCTCAATGACCCAGCCTCCGCCATTGTCCTTAAGCCTCATCAGCCCGTTCTTATCATCTATTAAAACAGATGTCCATCCGAAGGAATACTTGAAGGTCGGATCAAACATCGTCCATAGCTCGTGATTCTCCTTAAAATCTGCCAGATACTGTCTGAAATCATTCAGATCCATCTTTTTAAGTGCATCATCCGGAAGATCTATCTCCCCGCTGCATTGCTTGCAGATCGCCTGTCCGTCTACCTCAGTCGCAAAAAATCTCGGTGTCGGATTGCCGCACACCGGACAAAGCTTCTTGTTATTGCTGAATAATCCCATCTATGATCCCCCTTTGTTCATATCATGCCGTGTATTGTGCCGTATATTGTTTCGATTATTTCTCATCAGCCATCTCTATATACTCTCTCCGGCTGATACCCAGTACCTTTTCTGCCTGTCTGACAGGCAGTCTGTGAATGATACGATTCAGTTTACTTACCGAATCGTTGTATATCATACATCCGGTACATATCATGTTTTCATACCTTTCAGCCGCATTCAGATACCTGAGATATCTCGGATCGTTCTTAAGCTGCGGACATCTCTCCGCCGCTGCAGCTATTCTGCACAGCAGCTCTTCCATTATTTTTTCCTGCCGTGTCACCTCCGACGGCAGGGACTGTGCATCAACTGTATTCCGACTTGATCTGATTGCTTCAAGCATCGCTCTTGACTCCCCTGCATCGTATTCTCCGACGAGCTCCGCCAATGCAGTCACTACATCATAACGTGAGGAGAGCTGTACACCGATCTGACTCATTGCATTATTAATGTTTTCGTTCATGATCGTCAGCTGCTGCCGTATCTTTGCGATATATAATACCGACAATAGTAAAACCGCCGCTGCGATTATTATGATCGTCATATTAAATGCCTCCTGCACGATTGCATAAAGCAGGCATTTTGCCCTGGCTCCCTCTGTCGGAAAGCCCCTGACAATACGCCTGCTTTCTATCTGTGATTATCCGTTATTAATTCTCGTACGGAACAGAAACACGTTCAGCAACCTCATTCAGAGCACCTTCAAGAGACAGTATCTGATTTGCAAGCTCATCAAAATCCTGAACATTCTCAAGTTTGGAAGGATCGTCTGTCAGTCCGGACTGGGCAAATGTCAGAGTTCCCATAACTGCCTGAAGCTCAGCAGCTGTCTGCTCGTCAGCCAGCCAGCCGTTTTCCTCTGCCAATGCATAAACATCATTATATACTACTATGACCTGATTTACTGCGTTTGCAAGCGGGATCAGCTTCTCATCGGTAATGACTGTTGTTCCCTCTTCAGCTCCCTCTTCAGCTGCGTACGGCTCAGCAACCTTTGCTGCAAGTTCTTCGAGCACAGGTGCGAACTCCATCAGTACATCCGGAAGCGAATCGAAGTCTGCTCCCTCAAGAGCTGACAGATCTCCGGTCAAAGCTGTTCCCACAGGCTCAAGTACGCTTCCGATATCCTTAATATCGGCAGCTGTCTGCTCATCGCTCATCCATCCGTTTTCATTTGCCGCAACAGCCACATCATTATAGAGTATGGCTACCTGATTGTAGGCCTCAGTAACAGCCTTGAGCTGCTCCTCTGTAGGTTCGCCTGCCGATATAGCCTCCTCAGCTGCTTCTGTTTCTACTGCTTCTGTCTCAGCAGCAGTCTGCTCTGAAGATGAATCACCTCCGCAGGCAGTCAGATTCATGACCAGCATCATGGCAAGAAGCAATGCAAATAACTTTTTCATTTTTTCTCTCCTTTAACAATAAATACTATATATGCGGATGTATCTGCATTCTGCAGACCATATCCTGTATGTAATACAGCTCCGTATTTAAGTCTTACATCTTGTAATTATAAAAAAAAATGCATTTCGGACTTGTATTCCGCCCAAAACGCATCAATTATGTATTAGAATGTCTGCCGTCTTCCGAAGCTCGCTTCAAAGGTTGACGCTTCACCGTTTTGCATCACATACTCAGGACAGTGCTGCCGAAACGCACTCCAAAGGATACTGCTTCGCCGTTAAACATTGCATGTTCGGTGCGGCAGGGTGATACCGAGCCGCGCTCCGCGGATCAGACTGACAGTCGCATAAGAATGCCGAGCCGCGTTCCGTGGATCAGACTGACAGCCGCATGATGAACTGCCCGTCTTTTTCCGAAAAGGAATACACCCCTCCGTACCTCTCCACTATGGCACATATGCTCTGTATGCCTATACCATGTCCCGAACGGTCAGAAACCGGGATGCCGTCTTCGAAATGTATCACACCTTTGAACGGGTTGATTATCTGCAAAAACAGCCTCTTATTTTTTTCATATATACTGACATCGATGCTGCAGTCTTCCCTTCCATCGGATACCAATGCTCTGCAGGCATGAAGAGCATTTTCAAGAGCATTGGAAAGCAGAACACACAGATCGCTGTCCGATACCAGAATAAACCTTGGCAGCTCTCCCCGGACTCTCATGGCAATACCCAGCTTTTCCGCGCGTCCCGCAAAGGATGATAGAATAAGGTTTGCAGCTTCGTTTTCACAATATTGCTTCACCTTATACGTTTCTACCTCTTTGCATATCCCGTTGATATATGACATAGCCTGTCCGACCTGTCCGTTTTCGATGCATGCCGAAAGATACTGAAGATGGTGACGAAGATCATGACGATAGTGAGCAGCCATTGTCTGTGACTCCCTCAGGGCGCTTATTTCCCTTACAGACTGGGTCAGCTGAAGATTCAGGCTGTTCTGTATCTCTTGAAATCTGATCTCCTTCCTCTCCTTATCGGTATAATACAGCAGGAACACCATATAGAAGATGCAGCATACAAACGGCATGAATTCCACTGCCGCAGCGCCTCCTCTGTAAAGCAGATCCGTATATACCCGGGTAGCATAATCAAATATATAATATACCCCCGGGATCACACCGAACATACACTGCTTTTTCATCGATTCTTTCGAGAGACGTCTGATAACAGGCGAAAAATACTTAAGCATCAGCAGCAGCAAAGGCAGCGTGACTGCCAGCTCCCCGATATCCTGCATCAATTCTCCGCCGTTAAAAACTCCGACCACAAGCAGTATGATCCAGCGGCGAACCTCGCAGCACAGATATGCCGAAAGTATCGAAATCAGAGACCACAGAAGCTTTCCTGTCAGGATCCACAGCAGAACAAGCAGCGGAAAATGTATGAGCAGAGGGTAAATATTTCTCAAGAACAGCACGCCGCGGAGGCTGAATACGATACCTACCAGCACAAGCATCAATGCAGTACCGCCCCAAAATATGATCCTGTTCTTTCTGGTATTCAGAGCCTCGCAAAAGGATGCGGACAATATGCTGCCAAAATAGCTGACAGCAATATCATTCAGCAATGCTATCCAAAAACTCATATCATCACCTGTCTGTTAAAAAACGAATATTCCAGAAATACTTCCTTGATCTCGTTGTATTTTTTGCGTGAAATAGGAATCTCTGAAAGGCTCT
>JAQXPY010000038.1 GCA_029100885.1 Clostridiales bacterium
TAAAAACAAATCTCTGACACATCTGCTCCGATCGGTTGAGACAGGCTCCTCACCTGCGTTCCTTTCGTCGACAGTAGTTTTCTCTTCTCGCTTCTGATGTTTACATAATAATCGAAAAATATGAAGAATCGGTGTTCAGGATTTGAATAAACTGTTACATTACCATAAAAAGTTTTTTTATATATCTTAAATAATTCTTCATTTTTCAACTTCTTCATTCGGAGCCTCATCATAGGTTTCTTCATTCGGTTCCGCCTCACAGGTTTCCTCATTCGGTTCCGCATCACAGAATTCTTCGTTCGGTTCCGCCTCACAAGCCTCTTCATTCGATTCCTTATCAAAGGATTCTTTTCGGCTGCTGTTTCTTATGCTCTGAACAGCTGTTCCCAACAAGGCAGAAAGTCCTGCAAAGAATAGAAATATTCCGGCATAGGACGTTGCTGTCTTAACTGTTCTTCCCAGGTCTGATATTCCCTGCTGTGACATTCCTCCGGGCGCTATGCCATGTCCGCCTTCATTTCTCCCCGGATTCTTTCCGAGTCCTAATCCCTTGCCTTCACCTCTTGCTCTGCCGCTGCCGTCTCTCTTGCCGCTGCCGGGTGCTTCACCTTCGACATGCTGATTCTCTTCGAATTCTCCGTCTCTCTTTTCATACTCCGGTGCTTCGTCTCTGCCGCGGAGCTCTCCTTCGCCGCGCTGATTCTCTTCGAGCTCTCCGTCTCTCTTTTCATACCCCGGTGCTCCGTCAGGAAGCTGCCCGCCTCCTCTTCCCTGAGGCACTTCAGACATTCTAAAGCTTCCGGCAAACGGCATCGAAAGCTGTCTCATAAAACCTGTATTATATACACAATAACCTCCTGCCATCAGCATCAGCAGCAGTATCACAGCAGATATCGCTTTTTTTGAAGTGCCCTTTATTCCGGCTTTGTAGTACAGCTTTTCCGATATCTGTCTCAGGTGCATTCCGAAATGCAGCCCTGCGGTAATGAGCGCCATGCAGGAAAAGAAAATATGCCACGGCTTTATCCAAAATACTCCTCCTATTGCCGTAGGCAGGGTCTTGGATATCATGAGTCCTGTTATCACAGCAGCTGTCATAAATACAAACAGCGCGCCATTAAGTACTATCTGCAGACTGAGCCTCGCCTTACCCTTTACTATTCCGGAAGTTACAGCCTTGATCCATTTCATATTCAGAATCAGATGAACTGCCATCACGAGCAGCATAGCCGCTCCCACAAGCTCATGAAATCTCATACTGACAAGATTCTTTTTGAACAATACCGACAGCATCAGCACCATAATGATGTCGATGCATATCTTAACAGCTCCGGTTGATGATCCTTTTTTCATGGCTCCTCCTGTTCGGTCTCTTTCTGACCATTTTTTATTTCCGAGAAAGTATATCATGTATATTTGTTCATTCTATGTCCAAAACCATCTGTCAGGTCTGAAATTAATAGCAAAGCCGGATCGTATTCTTCTCATTATTCATAACTTATTCCCCCTGATGCGTATGAATGAACGATGTTACCCTAGGCAGTCTGTGTATATTCTATCGGCAGAAAAATACAGCCAAGGACCGCTGACATAAGAAAAAGCTTTGCCGTCAGGTTCAGTATTCTCGGTCTGCCGGTTTCCTCCTCAACAAGAATGGCAATATACTCATAAAAGAGATATATGACCGCCACCATACTGCCGAGAAAGCAGCGATGAACTATGTTGTTAAGCGTACGGGGAAAGCCTTCGAGATGATTGACAGAGTATACCGTGATCGCATCCAGAACAAGATGAACAAGCACCGTGATCAGCAGAATCGAAAAAACCTTATGCAGCGCAGCCTGCTTCTTTTCAGCGGAAAAATACATGTAGGCCACGAGAGTCAGAACCATTATCAGAGCTATTTCCATCCTCAGCATGGTCATTTACCTGTCAGCGCAAATATTCTCGAAAAACCTTACCGCCTCGTTGATCTCCTTCTGATCCGGATGTCCCTTTCCCAGACCTCCGATCAGCTTGAAGGGTCCGAAGGTATCAAAGCCCCTGCAGCAGTAGGTTCCAAGGCAGCCGCAGCCCTTTCTATCTGTAATGGCCTTTGCCGATGCATTCTGTTCCTCCTTCGGACTGCCTGCAGTATGAAGGAAAAACACCGGCTTTCCATCAGGAAGATTGTTTTCGATAAAGCTGAGGAGCTTCGGATAATACCTGCCGTAAGCAATACCCGAGGCTATTCCCACAATATCATATACAGACAGATCAGCCGAATCAAAGACTGTCGCATCGATAAGCTCTGCTCCGCATTGCTCTGATATCGTCTCAACTACCTTCTTTGTGTTTCCGTGGTGTGTAGATGCAAAAACTATTACTGCTCTCATATAATCTCCCTATACTTTCTAAATTAATTATGGGCTTCTGAATACAGCTTACATGTTTGATTATAAGCATTTTTCGCATTGTATTACAGGTTCTCAGCTTATGAAAATGTGTCAAATTTTCAGGTTCAGGTCAATTCATTGGAAATTCTGCCGTTAGTACACAACAGAAGCCCAAAAGCTGCGGTATACTGCGGATTTTGGCTTCCATTTTTCGCTTTTATTTGAACTCACCTGGTTTTCCGAAAAGTCCATTGCAGAGGCCGACAAACTGATCGCCAATAAAATTCTGGATGCAGTCCGTACCATGCTCCGAAAAGACCGGGAAGCTCAGTCATTTGAAAAAGCTTATACTTGTCGTAAAAAGTCATTTGAAAAAGTTTTAAGTTGATTGGAAAAGTCGCTTGAAAAAGTTTTGAGTTGATAGTGAAAGTCGCTTGAAAAAGTTGTTACTTTCGCATATGCTATAAAAAGGGCAAGGAGGCGAAAGCAATATGCTGAAACGAAAAATTGAACAAAGGTTAGCTGATTGGAAAAATTCCGAGAACCGTAAGCCATTGATTATCAAAGGCTGCCGTCAGTGTGGAAAAACATTTTCAGTTCTTGACTTTGCCAAGAAGAATTACAAGAATGTCGTATATCTGGATTTCTTTCAAAATCCAGATTATGCTTCGGTGTTTTCTGGCTCTCTGGAAGTGGACAATATCGTAATGCTACTGTCTGCTTTGCTGGGAAGTGAAGCGGTATTTGAAAGCGGCCAGACGGTAATTGTCCTGGACGAGATTCAGGAGTGTCCAGAAGCACGGACAGCCCTGAAATTCTTTCGGATTGACGGGCGCTATGATGTGATTGGAACGGGTTCTCTGCTGGGCGTAAAGGGATATGGCAAGGAACCAAAGTCTATCCCGGTAGGTTCTGAAACAGTCATTGATATGTACCCTCTGGATTTTGAAGAATTTCTGTGGGCCAATGGGATCACTGACCCTGTGATTGAAATGCTGAAACATTGTCTGGAAAAGGAACTGCCGGTTCCAGAGGCTCTGCATAACCGTATGAAACAGCTTCTTTTGCAATATGTGGTGGTTGGCGGTATGCCGGATGCCGTACAGACCTTTGTTGATACAAAGCAAATGAATGAAGTCTTGCGCATCCAGCGGGATATTGTTCGATCCTATGAGAATGATATGGTAAAGTATGCGGAACGAAAAGACAAGTCCCGTATTAAGGAATGCTTTCAGTCTATCCCCAAGCAACTCAGCAAAGAAAATAAGAAGTTCCAGTATTCCGTTATGAAGAAGGGTTCAACTGCATCACAATATCTCGGAAGCCTACAATGGATTGAGGACGCGGGAATCATTACCCGCTGCTATAATCTCTCCATCACAGAACTGCCTTTGGACGGAAATGCGGAAGAAGATGTGTTCAAGGTCTATATGCGCGATTGCGGGCTGTTTGTTAGTATGTTGGAGGATGGAACGCAATACGACATCCTGCAAGGAAACCTGTATGGGTACAAAGGAGCAATTTTTGAAAATCTGATTGCTGATATTTTTGGGAAAATGGGCCGCAAACTTTACTATTTCCATAAAGACAGCGGCTTGGAAGTGGATTTTGTTATTCGGTATCAGGGGCAATGTACTCTGGTTGAAGTAAAAGCCGCAACAGGAAACACAAAAAGTACAAAGACTATTTTGCAGCATCCTGAAAAATATCATGTGAACAGCGCCATCAAACTGGGGAATTACAATGTAGGAAGAACCGACCAGCTTCTGACCCTGCCGTTGTATATGGCGTTTTTGCTCACAGCCCTTTAACTCTATAATGCGAGATGAAAAAGCAGTCCTGCGGGGCAATGTCATTAAGTTTACATTGAGCAATTAAGAGGTTCGCCCAAAACATAAAGAGCGATGGAGATATTTCTATCTTCAATCGCTCTTTTTTATTGTGATACAACAAGCGAAAAACCCTTATTCCAAGCCATTTTCAGCTCAAAACAAGGGTTTTGTAAAAAACGGAGATGGAGGGATTCGAACCCCCGGACGGTTGCCCGTCAACTGATTTCGAGTCAGCCTCGTTACGACCACTTCGATACATCTCCACAATATTCACAGCTGTATATTTCTTTTAAAATGCACAGCCAATGAACATTATACGGTCAAACTTGTATTAAATCAAGAAAAACTTTTTGTACCTGAAATCTGCCTTATCTCAGAATATGCCGTCTGTCAGCATATGCCTTATACCAGCCTTGCATCAGTCATACATCAGCATATGCCTTATATCAGCCCCGCAGTCCCAGTACATTGATGAGCAAAAACCATGCCAGACTGTAGTAGGTGACAACAGCAATAAGGTCATTGGTGGTAGTAATAAGAGGTCCTGACGCAACTGCCGGATCCACTCCTATCCTTGAGAAAAACATCGGAATCAATGTTCCGACACCGGCGGCGATTATCATTGCAACAAGCAGTGAAAATCCCACACATCCCGACACGGCAAATGCCATACCGGCAGGATAATGCTTGAACAGTACTATATATACTCCCACCAGCAGACACGAGCATATGCCCAGCACCATGCCGTTGCACAAGCCTACCCTGACCTCTTTGATTAAATGCCCCACCTTCTGGGAAGCTGTAAGATTCTCATCCATAAGCACTCGGATAGTCACAGCCAGTGACTGGGTTCCGGTATTTCCCGCCATATCCAGAATGACCGACTGGAAGCATACTATGAGTGTCAGCTCCGAGATGACCTTTTCATATGCACCGATGACCGACGCAACTATCATACCGAGCACCAGCAGTATGAGCAGCCAAGGAAGTCTCTTTTTCATAGAGTCCTTGAGCGGCTCCTCCAGATCCTCCTCTGCGGTAAGACCTGCCAGACGCGCATAGTCCTCACCCATCTCATCATCGACTACTTCAATGATGCTCTGGGAAGTAATAACACCGAGAAGCGCATTTGAGTTGTCAAGAACCGGTATCAGATCCTCCGAATAATCCTTCAGCTTTTCGATACAGTCATCAATGTCCTCATTGCCGTATACATAAGGGTAGGAGGTCATGATGAGATCGCTCAGAGGTGTAGACTGTCTCGCTATGATCAGTTCCTTCAGATCGATCGCTCCGGCAAATACATCCGCATCATCCAAAACGAAGATGGTTGAAATATTATCATTTTCCGAAGCCTGCCTGACAAGCTCCGCCATTGCTTCCTTGATGGTCAGGTTGTCATGGATCTGGATGAAATTGGTAGTCATCCTGGAACCTATCTCATCCTCATCGAAGGAAGCCAGCAGCACGATATCCTTTCGGAAGTCGTCATCCACAAGATCCATGAGCAGCATACGCTTGTTTCTCTCCATGGTCCTGAGGATATCCACCGCAGTGTCAGGCTCCATGTGATTGATAACGGCGGCAGCCTTCTTGAGATCCATCTCATCCAGATATTCTCTGGCTTCATCCTCGTCTGCATATTCAAGAATGCCGGAGAGTGTGGCTATGCTCAGCACCCTGTAGACTTTTTTTCTGTAAAATGCAGTCAGCTGCGCCAGGACATCCGCAATATCACTCTCATGATAATCACTGAGTCTGTCTCTCAGGGTCTTCGGCGAGGCATTGCTCCTGATGATGGCAGAGATCTCAGAGCCGTAATCCGGCTTTTCAATGATCTCCTCCTCTTCCTCCTTTGCGTCTCCGTTATCTCTGTCTTCGAATATATCCTCTATACTGTCTAATAACTCTTCTTTTTTCTC
>JAQXPY010000039.1 GCA_029100885.1 Clostridiales bacterium
CAAAAAAACGCGGCATCACGGTTTCGTGTGATCTGAATTTCAGAAAAAAGCTCTGGAAATACGGAAAAAATGCCTCAGAGGTAATGCGTGAGATGACCGGCTATGTTGATATCGTTATCGCAAATGAAGAAGATATCCAGAAATCCCTCGGCATCTCAAGCGATATAAAGGTTGAAAGCGGTAAGCTGGATGAAAAGAAGTACAAGGCTCTCGGAGACAGGGTGCTTGCGGAGTTTCCGAACCTGAGGATGGCTGCGATAACATTAAGAGAAAGCCATACGGCAGACTGGAACGGCTGGTCTGCCTGCCTGAACGACAGAGAGCAGTTCTATGTGTCAAAAAAATATGAGATCATAGATATTGTAGACCGTGTGGGCGGCGGAGACAGCTTTGCCGCAGGTCTCATTTATGGTCTCAATACGAGGAAAAACAGACAGGAGGCACTGGAATTTGCCACTGCGGCGTCCTGCCTTAAGCATAGTATCTCGGGAGATTTCAACCGCATCGGACGCGAGGATGTGGAAAAGCTCATGAGCGGAGACGGCAGCGGCAGAGTACAGCGCTGATAATAATAAGTAAGGATAAAAAGATCAGGAGCGGAGAGTCATTTCTTCGCTCCTGATCTTTTTATCCGGCACAGTACTGTTTGTACCGGGAATGATCTCAGCCGGGAAAGTCGCGCAGAGGTATTTCAAATTCGCCCTTAGGTGTATTGGCGTTATGCAGCACATTGATGGGACGGTTATCCTTGACTCTGCTGATATACTCCGTCGGGGCAATACCGACGATCTTTTTAAAGAGACGGCTGAAATAATGAATGCTCTGAAATCCCAGGACCTCCGATATCTGAGTAATGTTCAGTTCGGAGTACAGCATCATTTCCTTTGCCTTTACACCCGCAGAAAAAGACATGCGGCCGGTCAGCGATTTCCTATACACCTACGAAAAGTGCAAATGAAGCGCATCGATGAGCACATAGAAAAGCTGAGAGAATATATGTAAAAACAGCATCAAAAGTCCGAGGCACACTCAAGCCTGCTTGAAAGCGTGACCCGGGGCTTTTGATGCGGCAAACACATGATAATAGTCATCAGGCAGCGCCTATCCGGTCAGATGCTGAATTCTGCCCATCCGGATCTGTCAATTCGTTCTGAAGACTCAGCCATACCGGAGGAGCTGTAGACAAGCTCCTGAGCCTTGGCTGCGACTCTTGAACCAGGTTTTACGGATTCGGTAATGAAGGTATTTCCTCCAATGACGGAGTCGTGACCGACCACTGTGTTTCCGCCAAGGATGGAAGCACCTGAATAGATGGTGACATTGTCCTCGATCGTAGGATGACGGCGCTTGTTTCTGAGCTGCTGGCCTCCTCTTGTGGAAAGAGCTCCGAGCGTTACTCCCTGATAGAGCTTGACATTGTTTCCGATAACGGTAGTCTCACCGATAACTATGCCTGTGCCGTGATCGATAAAGAAGTACTTGCCTATGGTCGCTCCCGGGTGGATATCGATGCCTGTGGCGCTGTGAGCATATTCCGACATGATACGTGGAATGATCGGAACTCTGAGCAGGTACAGCTCATGGGCCATGCGATATATGGATATGGCCTTTATGCCGGGATAGGCATAGATGATCTCGTCCTTGCAGGAAGCAGCGGGATCTCCGTCAAACGCGGCGGACAGATCTGTGTTGAGAAGCTCTCTGATCTTTGGAATAGTTCTCAGAAATTCAAGAGTCAGCTCTTCAGCCTTATCAGTAACAGCCTCTCCGGACAGACAGGAAAAATCAGAGCTGTACTGGAGAACTGTCGCGATCTGCTTGTTGAGATTATATACGACGTCCTCTGTCAAAGCTGCAAGGCTGTTGTTTATGCTGTAAAGCTTATAAAACCTCTCCCGGAAATATCCCGGAAACAGGATCCTTAGAAGCTTGGAGGTAATATTGATGATGGCCTCCTGATCAGGCTGATTAAATACACTTATCTTATCGATATCTCTGTTCTGCTTATAGTCATCCAGAATAGTACCGACTATATCACCGATTTCCTGCTGAATTCTGCTGTTCTCCACGGTTGTATTCTCCCTGAAAAAGTAATGAACTTTATTGTAGCATCAGGACAGAGGCATGTCAAATTACACAGGAGACAAAACCGGGGCATAAAGTCTCATTTTACGCAGACAATATTTATGAAATAATAAAGGAAAAAACATACTAATAATAACAGCTGTGGTATAATCAAAAATCAAGTAAAAAATTCAGGAAATATGTACATAAATAATATGCATCGACAAGGAGAAAACAGTATGTCAGTTACAAATGATATCTTTTATGCAGGTGTCAACGATCATCAGATCGATCTTTTCGAGTCACAGTTTCCCGTTCCGCTCGGAATGGCATACAATTCATATGTTATTATGGATGAGAAGATCGCCGTCGTTGACACAATAGAAGCAAAGTTTACTCAGGAATGGCTGGGCAGTATAAAAAAAATCCTTCAGGGAAGAAAGCCGGATTATCTTATCGTTCAGCATATGGAGCCGGATCATTCGGCACGTATCGGAGCATTCAAGGAGGAATATCCTGATGCGGTAGTCGTTGCGACCGCGCAGGCTTTCAAGATGATAGGAAATTATTTCAGAGGCCTTGATCTCGGAGACAAAAAGCTTACAGCCGGAAATGAAACCACTCTGGAGCTTGGCAGACATAAGCTGGTATTCTATACAGCGCCTATGGTTCACTGGCCTGAGGTAATGATGACCTATGATACAACGGACAAGGTTCTGTTCTCGGCTGATGCCTTCGGCAAGTTCGGCGCAAACGACGTTGAGGATCCTGAGGGCTGGGACTGCGAGGCAAGAAGGTATTATTTCGGAATCGTCGGCAAGTTCGGCGCACAGGTACAGGCAGTGCTTAAGAAGCTCGGAGCTCTTGAGATCAGACAGATAGCTTCGCTTCACGGTCCTGTTCTTTCCGGAGATCTCAGCCATTATATCGGTCTTTATGACACATGGTCATCCTATCGTCCGGAGAAGCAGGGCGTGACAGTGGCCTATACATCGGTTTACGGAAATACCGGAAAGGCTGCAAGATTTCTTGCGGAGGAGCTTGAGAATAAGGGCTGCAAGGATGTCAGGTTATTTGACCTGAGCCGTGACGATGTTTATGAAGCATTGGAGTATGCTTTCATGAACGAAAAGCTGGTCCTTGCTACGACCACCTACAACAACGGAATCTTCCCGGCAATGAAGAAATTTATCGATCTGCTTACAGAGAGAGGCTATAAAAACAGAAAGCTCGCGATAATAGAAAACGGTTCATGGGGCCCTATGGCGGCAAAGGTGATCAGGACAAGCGTTGAGGGTCTTCAGAATATAGAGATTCTTGATACGATTACTATCCTTTCAAGCATGAGCTCTGAGAATGAGGAACAGCTCAGAGCATTGGCCGAAAAGCTTTCCGCTGAATAAAAACAGGAGTTGAAATGCCTATTACCGCGGCACAGATAATACAGGCGGCAGTGCTGATACTGCTTCTGCTGAATATGCTCCTGCTCATTATCAGAACAGGCAGAGGAGACAGCAAAGGGCTGCCGGAAGCGCAGCAGGAGATGCTGGATGAGCTGGAGGAGAGAATAGCTGAAATATATTCCCGGGAGACAGGGAGTATCAGACGGGATATCGAGTCCCGCCTGAATTATGATGCAGAGGAGAACCGGCGTAACCGTATCGAAGTCTCGGAGATGCTGGAAAGAAACAGAGATAAGCAGGAGCAGCTGATAAGGACAGTTCTTAAGGATATTCAGGAGTCAAACAAAGTGCGATTAGATGAGATCAGAGCGGATATCAACCGCAAGCTGGACTCATCCCTGAATGAAAGACTGGATTCTTCATTTAAAAATGTCGGAGATCAGCTGAACAGGCTCTATGAGTCACTCGGAGAGCTGTCCAGACTTGAAAACGGAGTTAATTCCCTGAACCGTACCCTGTCCAACGTCAAGACGAGGGGTATATTCGGCGAGGTTCAGCTTGAGAGGATACTGGAGGATGTTCTCCCTTCGTCGCTGTATGACAAGAATGTTATCACAAAGAAAAAGGGCAGCGGCAGCAGAGAGGCGGTGGAATTTGCAGTCAGGATCCCTGAAAAGGACGGAGCCGGAGGCTTTATGTATCTCCCGGTGGATTCCAAGTTTCCGATGACCTGCTTTGAGCATATCAGCGAAGCTTCGGAAAGATCTGATCCCGGAGAACTCAGGAAGGCTGTGAAAGAGCTGGAAATGAGGGTCAGATCGGATGCAAGGGATATCATGGAAAAGTATCTGGATCCTCCGAATACAACGGATTTTGCGGTAATGTTTCTTCCTACGGAGTCGCTTTATGCGGAGGTGCTGCGTATTCCCGGGCTGATGGATGAATGCCGTTCAAAATACCATATTGTAATAACCGGACCTTCGACCGCTGCGGCATTGCTGAATTCCCTCAGCATCGGTTTCAGGTATATGGCGGTAAACAGAGATTCTCAGAATATTATGAAGCTGCTTAGCGCCATCAAGACCCAGTATGCGACACTCAGCAGACTTATCGATACCGCAGGAGTAAGGATCGATTCTGCAAAGAAAGCTACCGAGGAGCTTCAGCATAGAACAGATATCATCAACAGGAGGCTGTCCTCCGTCGAAGAACTGGATCCGTTCGAGGCGGACATGCTGCTGAAGGGTACGGCAGCAGCCGTGACGGATGAGGTCACTGAAGATTTTCTGGACTGACAGAACGGAGCGGGCACGCTGCAGAATGAACACAAAAGAGCGGGCACGCTGCAGAACGAACACAACATAGCCGGCACGCTGCAGAACGAACACAACAGCAGGCATTACAGAGAACAATACAGTAATTATTTCTGCAAGCATTACAGGAAAAAGCAGGAGACATACATGGAAAATTTTGAGTTTTATGCACCTACAAGGGTACTGTTCGGAAAAGGACAGGAGGAAAATACAGGAAAGCTGATCAGGGAATTCGGCGGCAGCAGGGTGCTCGTGCATTTTGGCGGCTCATCGGCAAAAAAGAGCGGACTGCTGGACAGGGTCGAAGCATCACTGGAAAGAGAGGGGTTAAGCTATATCGAGTTCGGAGGAGTAAGGGCAAATCCGGAGCTGCCTATGGTAAGGGAGGGCATCGAGCTTTGCATCAGGGAGAAGATTGACTTCATACTTGCTGTGGGCGGAGGCTCGGTAATTGACTCGGCCAAGGATATCGCCAACGGTGCGGCAAATCCAGAGACGGACGTATGGGATTTTTCCCTCAAAAAGGCAGTGCCGGAGAGAACACTTCCGAAGGGAGTGGTGCTCACTCTTGCAGCAGCAGGTTCTGAGATGTCAGAGTCCTGCGTTATCACCAATCCGGAGACAAATCTCAAAAGGGGCTATAATTCGCGCCTTAACAGAGTTCAGTTCGCAATAGAGAACCCTGAGCTTACCTACACCGTAAGCCGTTTCCAGACTGCATGCGGCGCTGTTGACATTGCTATGCATACCATGGAGCGCTATTTCTCTCCGGGAGAGGAGACCTATCTGACCGACGCACTTGCAGAGGGCGTAATGAAGACGATAATCGCTGCGGGAAAAGAGGCGGTGGAGAATCCGGAGAGCTATCAGGCAAGAGCAAATATGATGTGGGCTTCCTCATTGGCCCATAATGATCTTACAGGAAGCGGAAGAAGATGGATTCTGCCTGTTCATCAGTTAGAGCATGAGCTGTCGGGTCTTCATACCGACATCACCCATGCAGCTGGATTGTCGGCACTGTGGTGCAGCTGGGCAAGATATTCATATACATATGACTTAAAGCGCTTTGTTCAGTTTGCTGTAAATATCTGGGGAGTTGCTCAGGATTTTGAGCATCCGGAAAAGACTGCTCTTGAGGGAATCAGAAGACAGGAGGCATATTATAAAGAATTAGGAATGCCTACAGGACTTAAGGAGCTCGGAATCAAAGAAGAGGAGCTTGAGACACTGGCGGAAATGTGCAGCTTCGGAAAGACAAGAGAGCTGCCTGCGATCAGGAAACTGGCCTGTGAGGATATGCTGAATATCTACAGGATGGCCTATGAGGCAGGCTGACAAAACGAGGCGGACAGCAGATGATGGAGCCGCATCGGGCCAAAGACAGGTATATTGCAAATTTGTTTTGACGCCTGATGAATAATTACAGATCAATATAAAAGGATCCGGTCCTGAATAGCTGCGGTTTTCTCTTTCGAGGAAATGTATCTTTCAGGCTCGGATCCTTTCTAAATCATATACAGGCATATACGAGCACATACAAGCATTGTCTGTCGGCTGCTCAAACAGGGCAATGACAGCGTTATCAGATACCGAGTCGGTCAAATACCATCTTGTACCCGTCCTCACCGTAGGTAAGACACCTGTTGACACGGCTTATAGTGGCGGTGGAGGCTCCGGTCTTTTCCGCGATATCGAGATAGGTCGTCTTATCCATGAGCATCTTTGCCACCTCATATCGCTGAGCCATGGCCTGCAGCTCCTTGATGGTACACAGATCGGCAAAGAATCTGTAGCACTCATCGGCATCCTTCAGTGAAAGGATCGCATCAAATAAATGATCAACTTCTTCTGTATGTAATTTGGAATTCATTGCAATATCCTTTCCGCACGATAAAGCTTTATCACTGTATCGCAGTGAAGCATAACACAATGAAATGATAAAGTCAATTATCGAGGTCAAACACAGGAATTATTTATGAAATTTTCATAAATAATAAAGCGAATAACTATTAAAAAAACAAAATAATATCCAAAAACAATACTGTTTCGACAGCCAATTGTATAAACGAATTTTGTCTCAAAATACTTGATTGACAAAGCATTTTCTTGTTGATATAGTACAAATGTATTGTATTTCTGATGATACAAGAACTGGAGACAATTTGATAATTACTGATTAGGATTAAGGAGAATGAAGCTATGAACAGACCTTTGGAGGGCATCCGTGTACTCGATCTTACCCAGGCATACAGCGGACCTTTCTGTACGATGCAGCTTGCTGATATGGGAGCTGAAGTTATCAAGATCGAAGCACCTATCGGTGATCAGACAAGAGGCTGGGGACCTATCAAGAACAATTACAGTGGATATTATGCTTATGTAAATCGTAATAAGAAGGGCATGGTACTCAATCTTAAGACAGAGGAGGGAAAGCAGATCCTCCGTGAGCTTATTGCCAAGGCAGATATTATATGTGAGAACTTCAAGGTTGGAACATTTGCAAAGCTTGGATTCCCTTATGAGGAGCTTAAGAGGATCAATCCTCGCATCATATACGGTTCGATCTCGGGCTTCGGTATTACAGGACCTTTTTCCTCAAGACCTGCGTATGATATTATTGCTCAGGCTATGTCAGGCATGATCGATGTTACAGGCTTCCCGGATCAGCCGGGCGTTAAGATCGGACCTTCCATCGGTGACAACTACTCGGGCGCTTACCTCTGCCTCGGCATCCTCATGGCTCTGTATCAGAGAGAGAAGACAGGAGAGGGCTGCAGACTTGATGTTGCCATGGTAGATACCCTCTTCTCTGTAATGGAGAACTTCGTTGTGGCATACACCATCGGCGGTGAGATCCCTAAGAGAAACGGAAACGTTGACCCTGCCATCGCTCCTTTTGCTACATTCCACGCAAAGGACGGAGATTTCGCAATGGGCTGCGGCACAGACAAGATGTGGGGTATTCTCTGCGGCATTATGAACACTCCTCAGTACATCGAGGATCCGAGATTCAAGTACAATGATGACCGCTGCAAGAACTTCAAGGCACTTGAGGAGATCGTCAATAATTGGAGCACCCAGCATACAGTTGCAGAGATCGACGGCATCCTTGAGAAAGCAGGTATCCCTGTAGGACCTATCAATAACATCAAGCAGATCGCAGAGTCTGAGCAGATCGCTGCAAGAAACATGCTTTGGAAGGTTTATGATCCGGGCATCAAGGAGGAAGTAAGACTTCCTGGCTGCCCTATCAAGATCCAGGGTGTAGAGGACAACATTCAGAAGGCTGCTCCGCTTCTCGGAGAGGATACAGACGCTATCATGAAGGATGTTCTCGGATACTCCGATGATCAGATCAAGAAGATGCATGATGCCAACGCGTGCGGCTGATGTTGCCGATCAGACTATCTAATTGGAATTAACAGCATTTATTGAGCGCATATAATAACAGAGCCGTATACTGAGAGCTTTCGGTATCCGGCTCTGATTGTATGTTTGTATATGTGTTAAAAAAACTCTTTTGAAACTTTCTTTGAAACAATCTTTGATGTTTTTTTGAAACATTCTTTGAAACAACTTTTAATAGATTTTTAAAATATCATTGCAGATATTTAGTTTTTTGAATAGTCGTTTGGATATTTGAGGTAAAAGAAAATGTGGTTGTTATTTGCTCTGCTTTCGGCGGTTTTTGCCGCGCTTACTTCTATACTTGCCAAGGTCGGAATAGACGGTGTCAATTCTAATCTGGCAACTGCCGTCAGAACCATGGTGGTACTGCTAATGGCATGGGCTATGGTCTTCATTACAAATGCTCAGGGAGGTATAGGCGACATCAGCAAAAAGAGCTGGATATTTCTGACTCTTTCAGGGCTGGCAACGGGAGCATCATGGCTGTGTTATTATAAGGCTCTTCAGATGGGAGAGGTATCCAAGGTGGTGCCGATCGACAAGCTGAGCGTTGTTATCACTCTTGTTCTGGCATTTGTATTCCTTCATGAGCAGGTCAGTGTAAAATCAATAATAGGCTGCATTCTGCTGGCGGCAGGAACACTGGTGATGGTGCTTTAAGCTTATGCATGCTTTAAGCATAAACGGGCGGCAGCTTGGGATCGGTCATACAAGGCATTTCAGGAGTACCGACTCTACTATGCGTAGGTGGCGCTTAAGACCGGCATGCTGTATCATCTTCAGCATGGAGGTAAAAGAACATGAACCAGTATGTTACAGGGAAAATAGTAAAGGAATTAAGAGAAAAAAACGGTTTGACACAGCTGCAGCTTTCGGAAAAGCTCGGAGTCAGTGATAAGACCGTATCAAAGTGGGAAAACGGAAAGGGATATCCGGACATAACGCTTCTTGAGCCGATCGCGGAGGCATTCAGGGTATCTGTTACGGAGCTCATTGCGGGAACTGCGGTTTATAATGCAAACGTGTCAGCAAATATGCTCAGATCAAAGTTTTATGTGTGTCCGGTCTGCGGCAATGTGATCCACAGTATGGGTGAGGCTGCGATCAGCTGTCACGGAGTCCTGCTGGAGCCGGCAGAGGCTGAGAATGAGGATGAAAAGCACAGAGCAGTCATTGAATCGGTGGAGGATGAATACTATATCAGCATAGACCACCCGATGACAAAGGATCACTATATATCCTTTGCTGCCGCGGCCGGCTCAGACGGACTGCAGCTGATGAAGCTCTATCCCGAAGGAAACGCAGAGTTCAGATTCAAAAGAAGAGGAATCAGAAGGCTGTACTATTACTGCAACAGGGACGGACTTTTCTGTAAGGATATCTGTCAAAAGTAAAAATACAGCCGCATTCGGGCATTTCCGGGTGCGGCTTTTGAATTAATGTAACTGCAGAACTGCATATACTTTTCAGTACGAGAAAAGTGCATTTGGGGAAATAATGACCCTGACTGCACTTTTTTTCAGGTAAAGGTAAAAAACAGTGCTATAATAAAACGAATAAAAAGCGGCAGTCAGAATTGACATCAGTATTCAGTGCAGCACGGAACAGAAAGGACAGCAATGCCTTGACTGCTAAACACCGCACGGAACAGAAAGGACAGCAATGCAAAGGACAAATATGCAGAAGAATAACAGTTTCTGGACGCAGATAGTATTGGCGGTCATTTTCCTCTGCCTGATATTTGCAGGATTTTTTGTTTATCTGCAGTCTGCTCTGAAAACAACGATAGATAGAAATGCGTCCTATATATCCGATGCGGCGGCTCAGACTGCCAAGCGGGTAGACGATCTGTTAGTGGGGGCGGAAAACAGCATCAGTGCTATAGCATATATGTACGGGCTGACAACCGATCCGGAAAAGGCAGATGTTGAACTGTTAGGTGAACTGACTGAGTCCACGATATTTGATTATATAGGCTATGTAAGTGCCGACGGCATTTATACTGATAATAAAGGCAGCCATGCCGATGTTTCTGACAGGGATTATTTCAGGGACGGAATCAGCGGAAACAGCGGTATGGATATGATCTTCAAAGGCAGGCTGAGCGGTGAAGATCTGGTCATTTTTTATGCGCCTGTCATGAAAGACGGTGAGCCTGCAGGTGTTCTTACCGGTCGATACAGACAGAATCAGATGAGAAATATCATCTCGACGGAGTATTTTGATGAACCGGCAAACACTTACCTGTGCCTGTCGGACGGAACGGTCATAGCAAGCTCAAAGGAGACCAGACCTGTAAATATCCTGGGGCTTCTGAACAATAATAGCGGAGCAGACAAGGAGGCGGTGTCATTTCTTGAAAAAGCTCTGAAAGAAGGTATCTCCGGCAGCTTTATATATAAAAACTCATACGGTTCAGGCTCTGCCTATATTATGAAGCTGGCACACAGCAGATGGATGATGCTGCAGGTATTCCCGATGAATGCAACCAACGAAATGCTGAGCAGAGCGTATTACGGATCGACTGCTTTGCTTCTTTGGGTATTGATGCTGTCCGTAATATATATCATTCTTCTGCTGCATGACAAGAACAGCGAAAAGCGAAAGCTGACCTATGAAAAGCAGCAGATGACAGATATTGTAAACAGTACATCGGAGCTTTTTTCCGGATTTATTACAGCAGATCTCGAAAATGATACCTATAAGCTCATGTCAAATGAAGGTGTCCGACATAGCGGAGGAATGCCTGAGCAGGGCATATTCAGCGAGCTTTGCGGCGGCTGGAATAAATGTATCATCAAAGACTGTACTGACGAATCGATAAATGAGAGGATCAGCATACAATATATCAGGGAGAAGCTGACAGAGGATATCCCTTATCTGCAGTATGAGAGCTGCATAAGAAAAGCTGAGGAGAAGATAGGAGCAGTGCAGCAAAAAGAAGCAGTGCAGCAGAAAGAAGCGGCGCAGGAGAAACCAGCGCCTGGAGGTATACTGTCCTGCGATGATATAAAATGGGTGCAGGTCTCTATCCTGTGCCTTAAGAGAAAAAACGGGATCCCGGTTTCGGTTCTTCTTGCTGTTCAGGATGTGACCGAATTGAAGATGGTTGAGGAAAGAAGCCGTTCTGCTTTGGAAAATGCCTATCGGTCTGCAAAAGCTGCAAATGAGGCAAAAAGAACTTTTTTGTTTGATATGAGCCACGAAATGCGGACTCCTCTGAACGCGGTAATAGGACTAACCGGTCTGCTGGAAAGAGATGCCGAGGATCCGGACAGGGTCAGAGCAAACAGCAGAAAGATCAGAAACGCCGGAAAGCAGCTTCTGAAGCTTACAAATGAAGTTCTGGATATGTCAAAGATCGAAAGCGGAAACGAATCCCTGAACATCGCACCGTTCTCACTTTCAGATCTGCTGGAGGAGCTTAACGAGATATACGGTCCCCAGGCGGATGAAAAGGGGCTTCGTTTCAGTATAAATGCATTCGGTATCTGTGAAGACAGACTGCTCGGAGATAAGATGCGCTTAAGTGATATACTTGGGAATCTTCTGTCCAACGCCATAAGCTATACAAGAACCGGAGGATATGCGGCGCTTATAGTCCGCGGACTGGAACAGACCACACCGGATCATGCCCGTTTGAGCTTTGAAGTATCGGATAACGGAATAGGCATGAGTACGGATTTTATTCAGCGGATATTTGAGCCATATTCCAGAGAGAATAACGGTACGGTAAGCGGTATTCCGGGACTTGGTCTCGGGATGACTATCACCAAGAGTCTTGTGGATCTTATGGGAGGTTCGATCTATATAGAGAGCACGCAGGGACAGGGCAGTACATTCAGAGTGGAGCTGGAACTCAAACCGGCAGAACCGGATGAAGAAATCGGTTCACTGAGTAATAACGGCATTTCAAAAGTATTGATTCTGGGACAGAATGAAAATATCTGCAGATCGATACAGAGCCTCATGGACAATGATGAAGGCATGGAGGTCATGTACGCTGTTGATAATGAAAAGGCAGCAGAGTATATTAACGAAGACTCCTATGATCTGATACTTCTGGACAAGACAATTCCGGGAATGGAAACGATAGAGTGCCTCAGCAGGATACGAATTCTGACAGGGAATCAGCCGATACTGCTGCTGGTAGATAAAGACTGGATAGCAGTAGAAGAGGAAGCAAAAAAAGCCGGAGCTGATGGATTTCTTCCTGCTCCGTTCTCTATGTCAACCTTACAGAGGATCGTATCGGAATGCTGCCTCATCAAAACAGTGAATAAAGAAAAGATCGTATCTCTTGACGAAGGACAGAACAGCCCGAGCAGCATTCGAAGAAATGAGGATGAGAAAGAGATAATATCGCTCAAGGGTCTGAGACTGCTGGCGGCAGAGGATAACGATTTAAATGCCGAGATACTGGAGGAGCTTCTTGATATGGAAGGAGCGGTCTGTGAGCGGGCTGTCAACGGACGGGAGGCTGTGGATATGTATCTCAACAGACCGGCAGGATATTATGATGCGATACTCATGGATATACAGATGCCGGAAATGAATGGATATGAAGCGGCCAGGGCTATCCGGGGACTGAAAGAACGCCCGGATGGTGCTGTTATGCCTATTATCGCAATGACGGCAAATGCCTTTGCCGAGGATATTCAGGCATCTCTGGATGCGGGCATGAATGCTCATCTGTCAAAGCCTGTCGATATTAAAGTGTTGATGTCAACATTACAGAGGTGTTTGGATACGGATGATTTGAAACATATCAAGATAGAACATTGAAATTTGAAGCAGTGTCAACAGGGACGGGGTGTCAACAGAACCGTCCCTGTTGACATCTGTTGACACCTCAGATGCCGAAAGAGAAGCGGAAGAAATGCTGAATGAAGTTGACAGGAGATACAGGACAGCGGAAGCGGCTGCGATCATCGGCATTCACCCGAATACCGTGCGTTTTTATGAGGAGCTGGGGCTGATATCGAAGCCGGAGCGTGAAGAAAACGGATACCGCATATTCACAGAGCTTCATATTCTTCAAATGCAGCTGATTCGCAGAGCATTTCACACAGAGATCCTTAAGAACGGTCTCAGAGCAAAGATCACGGAAGTGGTAAGAGCTGCGGCAGCAGGTGAATATGACGAAGCCGAATGCATACTCACAGAATATACCGTGATGCTTCATGCCGAACGAAAAAATGCGGAGGAAGCGATAGAGACGGTTCGGAGCATGCTCCCGGTGAGAATGACAGAAACGGGGACAGAGAAGACGGATAATGTGAAAAATACTTGTCTCAGGACACGCAAAGAGGCAGCAGACTGCCTCGGCATTACCGTAGATACACTCAGAAACTGGGAAAAGAACGGATTGCTGCCTGAAAGACGACTGAAAAAGGGACGCAGAGTCTATTCGAAAGAGGATATATGCGTTCTCAGGATCATAAAAGCTCTAAGATGTGCTGACTATTCTCTGGAAGCCATACTGCGTATGCTTGGAAAGGTTGCCAGGAACCCGGACATCGATATCAGGGAGGCTCTGAACACACCCGGGCAAAACGAGGATATCATTTCGGTATGCGACAGGCTGTTAGCCTCAATTGATGAGGCGGAAAGGAATGCAGAGGCGATCAGTAAGCTGCTTCAGGAAATGAAGATGATAAGTAAGGTTACAGCTGGTGAATGATATATAGAAGTAAGATCACGGCTCATATATGATTATCAGGTGAATGCAGCACAGCTGCAAACCGAAAAAAAGAACAGAGTAATAACCCTCCAGTATGCCACCGACTTTCGAGCCGGTGGTATTCTTTATCCTAAACACGTTTTTATCCCGCAGTACGATTTATTACCCAATAATCGCAGTTTTCGGATGATAAATGCTGAATATGTTGCAGCAGCTGACAATAGTTTTGCTGCAAATACACATAATGAATATTTCGGGGAGAGTCTGTTCTCTACGGAAATCATGTCTATTCATAACATGGGAGGGACTATGGCAGACACACATTCTATAAAGCAGTCCGGGTTTCCGGACGAGGAAAGACATCTTGCAGATACGCTCCGGCTGCTGGACAGAGCTCTGACTAAGGCACAGGAGGATGTGGCAAGGCTTGACAGAGAATACAAAGAAACAAAAAAATATATGGCAGACAGCAGAAACGAAACCGACAGCCATGAAAGATTTCAGGCCGAAAGACTGCTGGAGCAGACTGACAGGACAGGAGTATTTGCAGTACAGACAAGGGACAGGATCAAAAAGATCAGGGAGTCACCGTACTTTGCAAGAATTGATTTTCGCAGAGACAATGGAAACGAATGCGAGATATTTTACATAGGAAGATTCGGATATTCGGAAAACGGGAAGCATCTGATATATGACTGGAGAGCTCCGGTGTCGGCGATGTTTTACGATTACGAAGCGGGCAGGGCAGGCTTTGATGCTCCTGTCGGGAGGGTAGACGGAGAGCTGACCCGCAAGCGGCAGTTCGGGATAAAAAACGGGGTACTGGAATATACGCTGGAAAGCGGACAGGGTATTTGTGATGATGTGCTGCAGAGGGAGCTGGCCCGGACCTCGGATGAAAGGATGAAGACCATCATTTCCACGATCCAAAGAGAGCAGAATGCTGTCATCAGAAATGAAAGATCGAAGGTAATGATCATCCAGGGCGTTGCAGGCTCAGGAAAAACCTCTATCGCTCTGCATCGCATAGCATATATGCTGTACAGACATAGAAAGCAGATAACATCCCGCGATGTCATGATCATTTCTCCGAACAAGGTATTTTCCGATTATATCAGGGGCGTTATACCGGAGCTCGGAGAGGAGCCTATATGCGAGACAGGTCTGTATGAGATCGCCAAAGACGTATTCAAGGCAGTTCTGAAGGATGCTGTAAGCTTTGAAAAGGAGCCTGATGCGCCGGAGATAAATGGCAGAAAGCGGATCGGGAGAATTCGCTTCAAATCCACTTCGGAATTTGTGAAAATGCTGGAGGATTACAGGGAAGAGCTTGAAGAAAGAGTATTTGATGCAAAGGCTTTATGCTTTGACAGCTATGAGATCCCGGCAGAATGGATAAAAGCAAGGTTTCATGCTTATGCCGGACAGCCTGTAAGAGTCAGGATAGCATCGGTGGCGGACGATATACGAAGCTATCTGCGTTCCAGGATGGGAATGTGGGACGAGCCGCCGAAAAAAGTGGTCATATTAAAGAGTCTCGGCAGAATGCTGAAAATCAAGGACAGCATGGCATTGTACAAGGATTTTTACAGGAGCAAAGGTGCGGGCGGAATGCTGTATTTTCCGGAAAAGAATACCTTGGAATGGGAGGATGTGTATCCTTTTATGTATATGCTGGCGCTCTTTGAAGGTCTGCCGGAAAACAGGGAAGTTCTGCATCTGATAATTGATGAGATGCAGGATTACACTCCGATTCAGTATGCTGTACTCAACATGCTGTTCAGCTGCCGCAAGACCATACTCGGAGATTTCGGACAGAATCTCAATCCGTACAGCTGCTTTGACATTGAGGATATAAGGGGGCTTTATACGGATGCAGAGTTCGTTGTTCTTAACAAGAGCTACCGTTCGACCTGTGAGATAATGAACTTTGCAAAAGCAGTCTGTCGTCATCCGGAGATCGAGACCGTGGACCGCCATGGAGAGACTCCGAAGATAATCGGCTGCAAAGACGAAGAGGAGGAGCTTAAGGCAATCATTGCGCAGATACAGGATTTTAAAAAAGGCAGCAGTTCCTCACTTGGCATCATAGCGAAGACAGAGTCTGAGGCAGGGAGGCTGTATGAGCGGCTTGAGCGGTTTCTGAATGAAAATGCAGATGACTGCCGGAGTGAAGGATTTGATAAGTGTACGGATGATAGGATCGGCGATTGTAAAGAAGAGCAAACAGATGAGCATATGAGCGATCGGGGCGGTGCGCTGTTCGGGGAACGAATCGATGATCATGAGGATGAGTTCAGGATCACCTTGCTGACTGAAAACAGCACAAGATTTCACAGCGGTGTCACAGTGACCTCGATCCGCATGGCAAAGGGGCTAGAGTTTGATGAGGTACTGATACCGGATGCCGACGATGAGGAATACGGCGCTGAGGGAGATGACAGACTACTGTATATAGCCTGTACCAGAGCCATGCACAGGCTCACGCTGTATTATACCGGAGAGCCTTCCTGCTGTTTGCCCGCAGAGGTCTGCAAACAGTCATACAGGATTCCCGAATAAAGCTGCTTCCTGCTGTCTGACTACAGAGGTCTGAAAATAATAATACAGGATTCCCAAATCAAACTGCTTTCTGCTGTCTGCCCGCAGAGGTCTGAGATCTGCGCCGGTGTGCTCAGGAAATGCCTGCAGCTTCCCGGCGTACGGCAAAGAGCATATATTAAGCAGCAGCTGAGCAGCTGATTGACAAAAAGGAAAATCTGAGGTAGTATTACTCCTACCGTATAAGTAGGTAATTAATAGGGTGCCCATACGGGCATCCTGATTCATTATAGAGGGTTGATCATGTTGAATCAGTTTTTCAGAACACAGCATAAATGTACTGAACGAAGAGATATTCCGGGGAGCACCGCATTTGTTCCGTCTGTCGCCGGACTGATGATAGCGGCAGAGATAGTAAAGGATCTGACAAGCATTTAAAGTGAAGACAGGGTTAAAACGGATCGGATGCAATCAGGCTGAAAACGATATCATAAAGCTTAGATCCGGTCATGCCTTAAGAGAATAATATAAAGCGTAAGGCTCTGAAATAACCGCAGGAATAGAAATAACCGCAAGAATAAGGAGATAGATCATGATTACAAGAGATGAGGCATTTGAACTGCTGAAAAAATACAACAAGGATCCGTTTCATATCCAGCATGCGCTGACTGTTGAGGCTGTGATGAAATGGTACGCGGATGAGCTGGGCTTCGGACAGGAGAGGGACTACTGGGGTATCGTAGGTCTGCTTCATGATATCGATTTTGAGCTGTATCCTGAGGAGCATTGCCTCAAGGCTCCGGAGCTGCTGAGGGAAGCCGGAGTAGGTGAGGATATCATCCATGCAGTCTGCTCCCACGGCTACGGAATTACCGTTGGCTGCGGAACGACCATCGAGGTCCGTCCGGAACGGGAGATGGAAAAGGTGCTTTTTGCTGCGGATGAGCTGACGGGACTTATCTGGGCTGCCGCTCTGATGAGGCCTTCAAAGAGTACCAAGGACATGGAACTCAAATCACTGAAGAAAAAATATAAGAGCAAGGGCTTCGCGGCAGGCTGCTCCAGGGAGGTTATACAGCGCGGATCAGATCAGCTCGGATGGGAGCTGGACAGGCTGCTGTCCTTGACCCTGCAGGCAATGGCGGAAAATGAAGACAGCATCAATGCAGAAATGGAGGTCGAAGACCTGCAGCAGTGACTGCGGTAATGACTGTTTACGGGATCCCGGCTGACTGTCCGTACTGCAGCAGTTGTGCCTATCGGCTTAAGCCTGTTCCCGGGCTCACGGCTTATTGAAAATATTAACAGAGAAAATAGCTTAACGGCTGCTGCCCCGATCTTTACGGACCGCAGCCGCTTTTCATTATACAGAAATACAGCTCAAGACGGCAGTAATGTTTTTTCCTAATCTGATCATCTGATGTGTTCAGAAAACTTAGATGAAAAAGCTTTCAAAATCTGTATATCTCAACAGCTCCCGCAGAAGCCTTAGAGCATATCTTTATTTGCAGCTGTATGATATATTAGTGCTATCGGGGATGTATTAATATGAGTACAGAAAAAGCACACTGCATTATAAATAAGAAAATCATTTTCATGAGCGTGATCGCTGTCGTCATTGTGGCTGCGATATGGCTGTATACGCGCTTCGCCAGGCAACGTCTGAAGGAACAGGCATATTATGCGGTTCAGCAGAATGTGGAGGCTATAGCTAATGAGATAGAAGCCTCTGTCGGATTTGCAAAGAGCAGTATTCGCCTGACCTCCCAGTCCGCCTCTCAAAGCGTGACCGGTGAGGTGATAGAAGATGTAAATTCCATTCTGGATCCCCTGCTGGACAGCACGCCGTTTAACTTTATTGAATACATTCTGGTAGACGGCTGGAACACCATGAACGACGGAGGGGTTCCATTTGATGCCAGCGACAGGGAATAATATAAGCAGGGCATACAGGGAAATACCGGTATCTGGATCAATTACACGCCAAAGAAGTCCAGGGAGGTGCTGCTGAATTTTTATACTCCTCTTTATTACGAAGGGCGGATAGTCGGTGTATTTACATGGGTGTCAACAGGGACGGTTCTGATTGACAACATTCAAAAGATGGTGTGTCAAATAGAACCGTCCCCGTTGACACCCCGTGAGATTGTAGGACTGGATATGTCTGCGGCTAAAGCAGCATTTGCAGAGTATCTGGATGAGACATATCTGGACAGCAGACAGATATATTTTGTGAATCAGATCGTTGAATTTATCGTTCATAACGGCATTATGAAGGATATGTCCGTATTGCAGGAAGCTCCGTTTACGGATCAGGGCAGCATTGTAGAAGTATTCAGTGATCTCTCAGTTTGGATGGGTATACGCAAGGTCATAGAACAGGTCAATGCAAATGCATCGGTTGCGTCAGAATATAATCGGTTAATGGGAGTTCAATTTACCGGTTCAGGGAATTGCTTGAAAGAGTCAGATCTATTCGTGCGAGTGAAAGAAGAATCTGGCAACAGGTTACGGATATATTTGCAGAGTGTAGTATTGATTTCAAATTATTCTGCTTCAGAGAGGTGATTAAAATTGATAATCGAAACAGAGAGGCTGATCCTTCGTCCCTGGGAGGAGAAGGATGCGGAAAGCTTATATAAATACGCAAAGGATCCCGAGGTTGGTCCGATCGCCGGATGGCCTGTTCATACGAGTGTGGAGAACAGCCTAGAGATCATCAGAAATGTATTATCGGCGGATGAAACATATGCCGTATGTCTGAAAGAGGACAATGCAGCCATCGGCAGCGTCGGACTGATCCCGCCTGCTCAGTCGCATACAGCTTCAGCGGAGGATGAGATAGAGGTCGGGTATTGGATCGGAGTCCCTTTCTGGGGACAGGGACTGATACCGGAAGCTGTCAGAGCCTTGCAGAGGCATGCCTTTCAGGAGCTTGGCTGCAGCAAAATGTGGTGCGGGTACTATGACGGCAACGATAAGTCAAAACGGTGTCAGGAAAAATGCGGTTTCGTATATCACCACACCGAAAAGAATAAACCGTGCGAGCTTATGGGTGATGTAAGAACGGAGCATTTTACTATCCTGACAAAAGAAGACTGGATGAAGCGGGAACGAGTACAACTATCCTGACAAAAGCGGACCGGATGAAACACGAACGAATACAGCAGGCTGATTTATCCGGCAGTTCTGCATGCATATAGAAAAGATCAGGAGAAAATAGTAATAGAAGGGATATAAAGGCACATGACATCAGGAATAGAGGAAATCAGAAGTGAATTTCGCGGGATGAGAAGGTTCAAACAACAGATCCCTGACAGCGAATGTATAGAAGTGTTAAGAAGAGCGCCAAGAGGAATCATGGCATTTCACGGTGAAAACGGATATCCATATGCTATTCCCATGAATCAGTTCTATAACGACGAGGACGGAAGGCTTTATTTTCATGGCGCTAAGGAGGGGCTGAAGCTGGAACTGATGGAGAAGAACGATAAGGTCTGCTTCACAGTGATTGATGAGGGCTATGTGAAGGAGGGTGAGTGGGCTCTCAATATCCGCAGTGTCGTATGTCTCGGAAGGATCGAGAAGGTACAGGATCACGGCAGGGTGCTGGATATATGCAGAAAGCTCGGCCTGAAATTCTATCCGTCGGAGGAAGCGGTGGAAAAGGTCATTAAAAGCGCAGGAGACAGAGTGAATCTCCTTGTGATGACCATCGACAGGATGACGGGAAAGCTTGTCAATGAATCATAAACAGATGTTCTTCAGCACAATGCTGATTTGGGAAGCACATGTATTTGATCCGCACCTGTTGAAACAGCAGATAAGCGGATGCCGACCGGAATACAGCATATGGCAGACAGAATTGCGATGCAGACATAGTATATGAATATGGGGAAACAGCCGGTTGCTTTTCAAATTCTGAAAATGCATATATACTGAATTCAGCAACAGAGCACCAGGCAGCAGGATGCCGGGACTTAAGCACTGGAGATAACAATAAAAACTGCCTGATGACTGCAGCATTAAGCCGGAGATCATCGGGCAGTTTTTGCGTTTCACAATAATCAGCCTCAGTATATAAGGCGGTGTTTTTACTTTTCTGCAATCAGCCTCAGTTTATAAGGTGGTGTTTTTGCCTTTATTAAGGTTCGATAATGTTGAACGGGTTGGTTCCGTTGATCGGAAACTGGTTCATATTATCCATCATCAGCGTCAGGAGCTCGGCATTTCCCTCAACCTTAACAGCCTTGGATACAGTGTCTTTGTCATTTGTAAGTATCGCAAACAGGGCATCCTTAGGGCAGGTGAGAGACATATCCGCTTTATCTGATCTGGTATCGGCATATACCAGTATTACCCCGTTCTTTACCCGGAGCATATGCTGCTCGCCGACATCAGGCAGAGATACATTGATAACAAAGTCGTAGTCAGCCAGCGCCTGTTTATCAACAACAATAGCCATATAGTCAAATAACATAGGCGCGGAAAGAGCCTTGATCATTGAGCCGGTACTCTTTGTCGATTCGGTGAAATTAGCATTTCCGAATCGCAGCTCCTGTGCGGCGGTAAGGTACTCGTTGCGCCATGGACCGGATTCTGCCTGATAGCCGAGCTGCTCAAGGGCGTCGGCACACAGAAGGCGCGCGTCGGTATTATCAGGATCGGCAAAGACTATTGTGTTGGTGACCTCAGCGACCCACTGATACTCACCTCTGTCATAATCGGCCTTGGCCATCTGCAGCACCTTATCGGTATCCCCGAGGTATTCCACCCATTTCTTTGCACTGTCGCTCGGAGTGAGAGGATCGAGATTCACAGGGTTGCTGTCATACCAGCCCATGAATTTCTGATAGACAGCCTTGGAGTTGTGTGCCACAGTTCCGTAATACTGACGGGTGTACCAGATCCTGTCGAGAGCTTCCGGCAATTTTATCATATTGGAGATCTCGTCGCTTGTATAGCCCTGATTGATATAGGTCAGGGTCTGATCATTTATATACTTATATACGGCGGCTGTATTGACAAGGTAATCGTTTACGACATCGTTGCCCCAGTGCGGCCAGTTGTGGGACTGGAAGCAGACCTCCACATCCTTGCCGTAGCGGGAGATCGCCTCGGTCAGGTAGCTGGCCCATGCGGCACCATCCCGGACTTCAGCTCCGCGCAGCGTGTAAAGATTGTGCAGTGTACCGTTGCAGTTTTCTGCCATCCAGAGAGCCTTGAACTGCGGAAGATAGGTGTTCATTTCCGCAGGAGCTTCGGTGCCCGGAGTAAGCTGAAATTCAAGCTCCACACCGTCTATGACCAGCTTTTCACCGGTCTGTCTGATCTCGTAGCTCGGGGTAAGGAAGGACACTGTTCCGGTGGACTGTCCCATACCAATGCCCTGCGCCAGCTTACCGGTAACACCCGGAGTCAGAAGTACGCCGTACTGATAATTGGTCCGCCGTCCCATTCCCTTGCCAGCGTAAACATTTTCCTTGACAGAATGCTCGGTGAAGCCCTCAGGTGTAATGACAGGGATCTTTCCTCCGGCAAGCTGCTCTTCAATGGAGAGTGACGGGTCAGCCTTATCATTTTCATCCATTACACCTGTTATGCCGCCGAAATGATCGGCATGGGAGTGTGAGACAATGACGGCCTTGACCGGAAAGCTGCCGAGATTCTTCTCTATCAGCTCCATTGCAGCCTTACTGCATTCCACACTCATCAATGTATCGAAGACGATCCAGCCTGTATCTCCTTTGACAACGGTAAGATTGGCCATGTCATAGCCTCTGACCTGATAGATGCCCTCACAGACCTCAAAGAGACCGTAGAGATGATTGTTTCTGGTGTTTTCCCACAGACTCGGATTTACACTGTCGGGCGCCTTTTCATAGTCATCCAGAAAGGCATAGGCCTCCTGACTCCAGATGATTTTTCCGTTCTCATCCTTAAGCTCCAGCTTGTCCGGAGCATCGATGAGTCCCCGCGCCGCAAACTCGTATTCCTGTTTATCATTAAAATCAAGTCTGTCGTAGACAGCAGCATTGGTTTCGGCTGTAAATGCCGAAGCGGGCTTGACTTCGCTGTTCAGCCCGAGGGAGGAGTCTGTTATGCCCTGTTTCCCGTCCGATGCCAAGGCAGACTGTCCTCCGGTCGTCTGTTCTGTTCCATGTTCCGCGGAGCCGTTTTCCGCAGCTCCGGTCTCTTTACTTTGTTCTGCGTTTGGTTTCCCTGCATTCTGCTCTCCGGCTGCCTTCTGTGTGCATGCAGTACAGGAGAGGATCAGCAGGGCTGTAATAAGAATGGCGGTTGATCGTTTCATAATGAGCCTCCTTTTGTTTCTTATGCTCTCAGATCACTTTGACAGAGTCATTCAGTGATATAGTGCTTTGACAGAATCATACCAAGAAATAGTTCTTTGACAGAGTCATTCAGTGATATAGTGCTTTGACAGAATCATACCAAGATATAGTGCTTTGACAGAGTTATTCCGAAATATTTCATTGACAAAGTCATACCGGGATATTTTTTTGATGGAGTCATACTGCGCTGGTTTTTCTTGCAAGCCTGAATAAAGCCTTTTTTACGGATTCTATCTGCGGATCAAACAGAGCCCGCTCTGCAAAGATCATGTAATTGTTGATGGCAAGGATCGAAAGGTGAATAAACGGTTCTGCCTCTTCCTTCGTACATCCGAGGATCGCGGCTATTTTTTCTGTATAATAAGAATATCTTGCAGCGAGCCGAACAAGTGAAGGCTTTATGCGTTCCTCGTATTCATGGGATACGCATACACTGACCAGAAAACGCATGACAGGGGACATAGCGTCAGCCAGATTGCCCAGACGATCCATCATGCTGCCGATATCGTTGATATCATTTACAGCAATGTTAAATGCGCTTTTTTCAATTCGGTTGATCGCTTCCTCTGCACACGCAAGAACGATTTCCTCTTTGGTGGAAAAATAATAGTAAATTCCGCCGTTCTGCAGATTAGCCGCTGAACACAGCTCCTTGGTCGTTGTGGCAGTTAGCCCATTTTTTACAAAACAGTCAAGGCAGATGCCTATAAGCTCCTTGCGCTTTTCGCTCTTTTTATCTTCGTTCATTCGATATTCTCCGTCCTTGTGCGATTTAATTATAAAGCAGTATATCATTCAACAAAAATAAATCAAGCGCTCGCTTGAATTTTTTATGTTCATATTTTTTGTCGAAAAATAATGCGTGCGGAGAACAGATTTTATCAGCATTTTGTCGAAAGATAATGTGTGCAGAGTAAAGATTCTGTCAGTATTTTGTTGAAAGATAATGCGTGCAGAGTAAAGATTCTGTCAGTATTTTGTTGAAAGATAATACGTGCAGAGTACAGAGTTTGTCAGTTGAATATAAAAAAGTAGAAAACGTCTGAAATAATAATGCGGAAAAGCATGAAATGACCGATGAAGCAGAAGTATAATATGGTAAAAGGACCGGCAGACAGTACGGATCATTATGTCAGTTGCTGCCGGTATGAAATGTAATGACCGGACAAATAAAGCCACAAAAAGTCGGGATGAAGAAGACGATGTGAGATAAGATAGCATCATAACAGGAGAAAGGGGAAAAGAACTGTGGAATGGATGGCGATTATCGGTGACTCTGTTCAGTATATAGAGGATCATATTACGGAGAACATTTCAGCTGAGATCATTGCAAAGGCGGTCGGTGTTTCGCCTTTCTATTTTCAGAAGGGCTTTGCGATGCTTTGCGGTTTTAGCGTGGCAGAGTATATCCGCAACAGAAGGCTTGCCCTTGCGGGAAATGATCTTCTGATCACTGAGGAAAAGATCATCGACATTGCCATGAAGTATGGGTATGACTCTCCGGACAGTTTTACCAGGGCATTTACGAGATTTCACGGCGTATCGCCTTCATCAGTGCGCAAGGATGAAGTGATGCTGAAAACCTTTGCTCCGCTGAAGCTTAAAATATCACTAGAAGGAGGCTATCTCATGGATTACAAGATCGTCAAAAAAGAGGCATTTACCGTTGCTGCGAATGCAAAGACATTTTCATACGAAGGCGCAAAGGAGTCGATACCGAAGTTCTGGCAGGAGCACTTTCAGTCAGGGATGGGACAGTATATATGCGGTGAATACGGAATAAATATTGATCTTAATATGTGTCAGGAGAATTTTGAGTACCTGATCGCCGATTTGTATGATCCGCAGAAGGAAGTGAAGGAAGGTCTTGTTACGAGAACGATACCGGCATTTGACTGGGCGGTATTTCCCTGCAAAGGGGCAATGCCTGTCGCTCTGCAGGATGTGAATACCAGAATATATACAGAATGGCTGCCGGCTCTCAGGGAGTATGAGTTTGCTGCCGGATACTGCGTGGAGTATTATGATGATCCTGCAAAGTATGAAAAGGGTACGATGGATGAAAACTACTACTGCGAGATCTGGATCCCGGTGAAGAAGAAGTAAGCGTGTTGTCAACGGGGACGGTTCTGTTTGACACTATTTTCAATGTGGTTATCAATGGGATTGTCAAACAGAACAGCCCCTATTTCCACCTATTACCACTAAGACTGTTTGGTATACAAGGACAATAAAAATGCCTATGACTTTAATTTCACCGGCAGCATTGTCATAGATACCGAAAAGCTGAAGAAGCAATCCTTCACCATAAACCTCAGGCTGACGGATGGTGAAGATTATCTGCTTAAGATCCACCATGGCGTGCTGCTATACTATAAGGATGTGTTATCGGACGATGCCGACCTGACGATCTCTACCCCACGAAACCTATCAAATTGTTCCGGATAAGGAGAAGAATATGAAGAGAATCTTAACACTGCTGCTCTGCATGGCTATGCTGCTGTCCGGTTGTGCAGGGATGACTGACTCACAGGATGCTGCGCCTGTTGGGCAAAAGGGAGATGTGTGGGAAACCATCGAAGAGGCTTACATTTATGCATTTCCGCTGGTGCTGATGGACGCGACGCGGATTTCCGCAACGAATACTGAGGAAGCCGTACCTGGCAAAGCGCCTGTCAATCAGTTCATGCACGGCAAAGCACTGGCCAACGCGCAGTTCAAAAATGTGGTTAGCCCTAATGTGGATACCATATATTCACAGGTGTGGTATGACCTGAGTGAAGAACCGATGGTCTATGTGCTTCCGGAAACAGACCGCTTCTGCAAGGTGCAGGTGCTTGATGCATGGACCAATACCGTTGCTGTAATTGATCAGGCCGGAGCCTATGCGATTACTCGATCTTCCTGGAGCGGCGAGGTGCCGGATGAGGTGACATGTATCGATGTTCCTACCGATATGGCGTGGTCCATCACCAGGACTGTGCTTTCCGGCGAGGCGGATCTTCCGAATGTGTATGCCATTCAGGAGGAAATGAAGCTCATGCCGCTTTCCGCCTACCTGAGCAAAGAAGCGTATCAGCCACCGGAGGGAAGCTATAAGGAAGAAAACAACTTTGTCCCTATCGACAAGATCCTTTCCATGGATCCGTTCACGTTCTTCAGCAAGGCAAACGCGCTGATGGAGAACAATCCGCCGTCCGCCGCTGATGCGGAAATGTTGGAAAAGCTCGCGGCAGTCTGTGTTGGTCCCGGTATGGAATTTGACGCGTCTGTTCTGACCGGAGATATTCAGGCAAACTGGCAGGAGATGCTTCTTGACCTTCGGCCAAAGCTTGCGGCAGAGGGAATGAAGTTTTCAAACCGGCTGGGGCAGTGGAGTTATTTCGGCGCACCGATTGGAGATTTTAGTACGGAATATACCTACCGCGCACTGGTGGCAATCGCCGGGCTTGGGGCGAATACCGTTGAGGTAGCCTTGTATCCCAAGACGGAGAAGGATGCTGACGGGAATCCCCTGACAGGAGAAAAATCCTATATGCTCCACTTTGAAAGCTATCCTCAGGTTCTTGACGGCGGCTTCTGGTCGATAACCGCATATGGTGATGATGATTTTCTGATTGATAATCCGATGGACCGCTACTGTATTAACGACCGTTCGGGTCTCAAGGTGAATGGTGATGGCTCCGTGGATGTGATCCTGTCAAAGGACGCGCCGGCAGACACGACAAACTGGCTTCCGGTTGGCGACGGCAGCTTCCATCTGTACATGCGCATTTATACGCCGGATATGGATGCGATCAATACCTGGATCGCGCCGATCATTACGGTGATCGAATAAAGGAAGCGCCGGAGCTGAGCTGTAGGAACGAATAAAAGCTCAAAGTCACCAGGACTGACGAGCAGAAGGCTGGGTGCTGCTTAGTAAAGAGGCAGTACCCGGTTTTTTACTAACCAGATGTAAACACATCATTATGTGTTATCAAGCGAAAGCTAATTATAAGAAAAATTTCTGCGTCGGTTGGAAAAATCCAAGTATGCCGAAAACCTCGTTCTGAAAGGCGGACTGTTCCTTTACTCTGTTACCGATTTTGATAGCCGAGTAACCGTGGACGTGGACTTCTTGCTCAGAAAGATTCCCAATACCCCGGAGCAGTTGAAGAACGTGCTGGAAGAAATCATTGCAACGCCTACCGGTAATGATTTTGTGACGTTTGAAATTACGAACATTGCACCTATCGCAGTTGCAAAGAAATACGCAGGTATTGGTGCTTCTCTGGTAGCGAGAATCAAGAACACAAAAACGCCGTTCAGTATTGATTTTGGCGTAGGAGATGTCATTGTACCGAATCAGGAACAGCGCAGAATCCCTACCCAGCTGGGTGATTTTGCAGCGCCTACGGTGAATACATACTCTCTGGAAACGACTATCGCTGAAAAAATCGATGCAATTCTCAGCCTGATGGAATTCTCCAGCCGTATGAAAGACTATTACGACATCTACTATCTTGCGAATAAATTTGACTTTGAGGGTTCTGTCTTGACCGAGGCCTTGCGAAAAACTTTCGAAAATCGTGGTCACACGTTTACTGTCGAGCAATTTGAGCAGGTTATGGCTTTCGATGACGATGATGCCATGCAAAAAAAGTGGAAAGTATTTTGCCGCAAGATTGATACAAAAACGGATGATTACAGTACCGTACTGCGGACAATCAAGGATTTCCTGACCAAACCAATC
>JAQXPY010000040.1 GCA_029100885.1 Clostridiales bacterium
TGTACAATTGTTTATATAGTGGTTTCTCCGGCGACGGCATTTGCATGGTGGGTGGCGGGCATAAAGACCGATATCTGGCACGGCTTCTGCAATCTTACCCTGACTATAATAGTCTACCGCCCTGTGATAAGTATCATGCGACTGGTAAAGCTAAGGGATAAAATGTAAAGCCACGGTCTTTTATAGCTGAAGCATTACGATATAGACAGCTGAAGCTGAAAGTGTCTTATTTGTCCTTTGTGATCTCAGCCTTCGGACAGCCGCTCCCTTACCGAATCAATTATCCTTCCTACCAGTGCTGCCCTGTTGAATGGTGTAATAATATAATAGCCGTCAACGTATTCACTCATTTTCAGGGCTATTTCCGTGCTGATCCTGACGGAGAGCTCCTCGGCTGCAGCACGGTCCAGTCCCTCAAACCTTTCGATTATTTCCCTGTCAACATTTATTCCGTTGATCTCACTGTCCATATAGCGGGCATTTGCGGCGCTAACCACAGGCATTATTCCGCCGAGAATAAAGGCATCCAGCTCGCGCCGTGCCAGCATCAGATTTTCCATGCCCTGCTTTGTCAGTACAGGCTGAGTCAGAAAGCCTATCATGCCGCAGCTCTGCTTTTCCTTTGCCAGCTCCAGCTGTATACGGAAGTTTCTTGCGTTTACATTCAGCGCACCGAAAATGTTGAAGCTGCCCGGTATCATCCTGCCGTTAAGGGAATGTACATAAGCTGCCATTTTTCTGGAGTTGAACTGAAATACGCTTTTTACCTCGTCACGCTGGGCAGTTGGGATAGGGTCTCCGGTCACAAGAAGAATATTGCGGATTCCTTCTGCATAGCCGCCCATCAGCAGTCCCTTTGTAGCGTTCAGGTTCCTGTCTCGGCTGGTCATATGGGGCATTACCTCTATGCCGAGCTCACGCCGAAGCTTGCAGGCAAGAAGCGTGGAGTCCATGCGGGAACGTGCGATCGGACAGTCAGCTATGGTGATCATATCCGCCCCCTTTCTTTTCAGCAGCCAGGTATTGCTCATAAAGGCTGAAAAATCAAAATTTTCCGGAGGATCCAACTCTACGGCAAAGGGCTTTTCCTTGCTCTTGAGCTTTGTGATAAAGGTATTTTCCGGCTCCGTGCCGTGGGATGCCGGAAAAACAGCACGGCTTGCCGGGACATTTTCCGGCAGGATCTTTGAAATGCTGTTTCCCTTGAGATTATCCCGAAGTCTGCGTATGAAATCAGGTGTCGTTCCGCAGCAGCCGCCAAGCATAACGGCACCCTCCGACGGCATGCAGGCCGCCACAGCGGCAAAATAGTCAGGATTTGAGTCGTATACCGTTCTTGTTCCCAGAACTACAGGATAGCCTGCATTTGGCTTGAGGCAGAGACGCATTCCTTCTGTTCTGAGCCTTCGGACGAGCTCCAGCATATGTCTTGCGCTGGACATGCAGTTGAGCCCTACAAGATCTACATTTTCAAGACTGTTGAAACGGGTCAGGAGCTGGTGAACATCATAGCCCGAGGCTGTATAGCCGTCCGGCTGCGCGGCAAAGCTGACTGTGATGAATGCCTCCGGACGTTTTTCCCTGATATAGGCACAGGCGTCTGCTATGCCCTCCGGCGAGCTGTTGGTCTCAAATATAAAGTTCTCTGCTCCGAGTCTGAGGAACCGTTCTGCGATCCAGATATACTCTGATGCGGCGGATACCTCCTGATCTGAAATCGGACCTATATCCGCAAATACAAATACATCCTCAGCTTCATTCTGAGTCTCGGTCCTGAATCCGTCAACAGCTTCATTTGCCAGCTTCCAGCCTGCCTCGAGCACTGCCTCTGCCTGCTGATCATTTCCAAGAAAAGCAGGACGGTTAACGCCGAAGGTATTGGTTATGATACCACGGCTGCCGGCATTCAGGTATTCGGTGTGTATATGCCTGATGAGCTCAGGTCTGAGAAGATTGGCTGTTTCACAGCTTATTTCTTTTGTCTGAGGAAAGGATGCATAGTAAGTCCCCATGGCTCCGTCCAGAAGCAGGACTCTTTCCTTTAAATATGTTCTGATATCCATTGATTCTATAATATTTGTATTTTCATGTGGTTTGGCAGCAGGTCAGTATAATGAGAAACAGGATATTATCCCTGCTGCATAAGAGATACAGGCCCCGTGCTTCAACAGACTGAAGCGTATCGCCCTCGGCTTCGATCACGGTCTCAGCTGCCGAATACCTCCTTGGCAATGTCTGCAGACATTTTGGCATCTTTGGAGTAATAATCTGCGCCTATCTCAGCTGCGTATTCGGGAGTGAGCACGGCACCGCCAACCATGATGCGGCACTGATGACCGCTTGCACGGATTGCTTCGATGGTGCGCTTCATCGAATCCACAGTGGTGGTCATAAGGGCTGAGAGTCCGACCAGCTTGGCATTTTCTTTTATTACCGCATCGACCACTGTCTGTACGGGAACATCTCTTCCGAGATCGATAACCTTGAAGCCGTAGTTTTCAAGCACGACTCGCACTATGTTTTTTCCTATATCATGTATGTCGCCTTCGACGGTGGCAATCACGATCTTGCCCTTTGAAACAGACTCTCCGCCGCGGGAGGCTATGCGCTGCTTAATGATGTCAAAGCCTGCACATGCGGCATTTGCCGCATTTATAAGCTGAGGCAGGAAGATCTGCTGCTTTTCATAGCGTTCGCCTACCTCGTCCAGTGCCGGTATCAGCTTGAGATTGATAACATCCAGTTCTGACATTTCACCGAGAAGCTCTTCGGTCAGTCTGGCGGTCTCAACCTTCAGGCCTTTAAGGACAGCAGTTTCAACAGTCATTTCCGCAGAGGGTGCTGCCTGACCTGCGCCTGCCATTGCTCCGGTGGTCTTAAGTGTATCGGCGTTGGAGGGTACTGACTTTGATACGGAGTCTGATCCTGCAGCGGCAGCTTCGGCGGCGGACTTTGCCTCGGCGGCAGCCTGCGCCGCCATGGCATATCGCTCAACATATTGTTCACAGCCCGCGTCCTCGCCGGACAGAGCACGGAAGGCATAGATCTCGTCCATCATTTCAGGAGAGTTTGGATTCAGTATAGGAAAATCAAGACCGCAGCACATTGCCTGAGTCAGGAAATTAGTGTTGATGATCTTTCTTTCCGGCAGACCGAAGGAAATATTGCTGACTCCTAGTACGGCATGGAGACCGAGCCGTTCATGTACCATGCGGACAGCCTTGAGAGTCTCGGCTGCCTGCTCCTGCTGAGCCGAGATAGTCAGAGTCAGACAGTCTATCATTACGTCTTCTTTTGCGATACCGTAGGAAAGGGCGGCATTCAGTATCCGTTCTGCAATCTCAAAACGCTTCTCGGCTGTCTGAGGTATTCCGTCCCTGTCCATGGTCAGACCCACAACGGCAGCGCCGTATTTCTTTACGATAGGCAATATAGAGTGAAGCTTTTCCTCCTCTCCGTTTACGGAGTTGACGATAGCCTTGCCGCTGCAGGCACGAAGACCGGCCTCTATTGCGGCAGGATCCGAGGAATCGATCTGCAGAGGAACGGTGACAACGCTCTGGACTGCATTGACCACCTCTGTCATCATTCCGGGCTCATCGATACCCGGCAGACCCACATTGATATCCAGCACATCGGCTCCGGCATCAGCCTGCTCGATAGCCCGTTCCATGATGTAATTCATGTCGCCTTCCCGCAGAGCCTGCTGGAAGCGTTTCTTTCCTGTTGGATTGATGCGTTCTCCGATAGCGTGAACACCGCCGTATTCGGTCATCTGGGCAGGCGAACAGATACCCCTGCGTCTTACAGTACGGATATCCTCCCTGGCGCCGGAAAGACGGGAGAGTGCGGAAATGAAATCAGGCGTCGTTCCGCAGCAGCCGCCCATTATAGATATACCTAACTGCGCAAAGGCTTCCATCTGCTTAGCAAAGGCTTCGGCATCCATATCATAGCCGCCGGTTGCCGGATCCGGCAGACCTGCATTCGGCTTTACGATCAGCGGCCTGTCAGTCCACTGTCTCATTTCCTCTATCAGAGGATATATCTCTTTTGGACCGAGGGAACAGTTGATGCCCATGGCGTCAACACCCAGCCCGTCCAGTACGGCTGCCATGGAGGCGACCTTTGTTCCGGTAAAGGTTCTGCCTGAAGCCTCAAAGCTCATCGTCACGTACACAGGCAGGGAGGAATTCTCTTTTGCAGCCAGTACAGCTGCCCTGACCTCGGTGAGATCTGTCATGGTCTCGATAAAAATCAGTCCTGCGCCGGCAGCCTCGCCTACGATTATCATTTCCTTAAATATCTCATAGGCATCTGAAAAGGAAAGAGTGCCGAGGGGCTCCATCAGCTCACCTATAGGTCCTATATCGAGAGCGACTGAAGCTCTGCCGTCTGCTGCCTGAAGGGCGGACCTGACATTTGCGGTTATTATCTCAGAAACCGTATGTCCCGTTCCCTCCAGCTTGTGAGCATTTGCACCGAAGGTATTGGAAAGAATGATGTCGCTTCCGGCATCCACATAACGCCTCTGAATGCTCTCGACTATGTCCGGATGTTCGAGACCGAATATCTCTGGTCGTTCTCCGAGCTTAAGTCCTGCGGCCTGTATCATGGTGCCGGTTGCACCGTCTAAAAGTGTTATTTTCTTCATAAATATATTACCCGTCTGTTAAATAGTACGTATTATACATTGGTTCATCAGTGGTTACTGCTGTGTTATTGAAATATTCTGCCGTATTGAGAATGAAAATCAACTTTTCATATCATATATTCCGGAAGTGTTCTAATGACAGCTGCGCTGCTGCTTTCTGTAAGGACAGGTTCTGAACATGGAACAGCTTTCACAGCCGGGCTTTCTGTGCTCCTGCTCCCGGTCTGCAATGCCTATGATAGCAGTGACTGATTTTCTTGGCACCATTATGTTGCTACGGGTCACAGTCAGACCTATATTCCGGGCTGTATCCAATGCGCTGCAGAGCAGATTCTGACAGGCTATCGGAAGATCGCCGTAGCCCGGGCTGAACCGGTCGGTGAGAAATGAGCCTCTGGACGCAGTCTCAGACTTAAGATCCTGCTCATAATTGTTGCAGACATTTTCTATTGCGGTGCTGGCACAGGCGTCCATTATGAGCGCATCCGACATGTTCAGCACCTCGGTTCTCATCAGCAGACGTTCCACATCAGTGCCGAGTGTGGCTGCAAAGATGATTGCCTCATGACAGTCCTTAAGGAGCTTTGCAATATCCTGACCTTCCAGAGTAAGACTCTCAATCTGTCCGTTTGTCACCGGAAAATGTCTTTCGACAAGGGCGGGACGGGAAGCGCGGCAGACAGCTGCAATTGCTCTGTCGATCTGCTCGTCGAGCGCGGCGTCTATTTCCTGACCGCGATGCCCGAGATAGAGGAGTATTTCGTTTTTGTTCAGTTCTGTTAGACGTGGATTCATTTCTATTTGCTCATGTGCCTGCCTGCTTCACTTAACGTGCCGCGGAAAAATGCAAACACTTTTTTCTGTTTGTACCAGGTATAGTGCTGAATAGTTTCCTCTGTGTATCATACTATACCACTTTATCAAAGTAAATAAAAGAAGAAAAACCTATTGACACACTGGGGAAATAGGGGTATTATATGTACAACAGCTACAGCAAGGTCGGTGCGAATTACCGCACCCGGCGGAATCGATAATCCGGAAAGGAGAGGGACATATGTTCGGAACAGCTTATTCTGACAGATATATGATGTATGATATGCGAATGCTTTACTCCCGGGCATATATGTGGCAGGGCGCAGTGCTTTTCTCTGCTGCCTCATCTGTGATCTGATTCAGATATGAATGTTATAGATCATACAGCATTTCAGCCATTTGTCCGGGAGCCAGAGCGTCCCGGTATTTTATTTCACTGATATTGTGAAAATTGCCGGAAGAGCATTTTGACAGCTTAATCATCAGAAAACATCAGAGGCTTTGATAATAAAAGCAGAATAATACCGAATTAATAATACGGAGTATAACCATGAGCGACTATAGATTTGAAACTTTACAGATACATGTTGGACAGGAGCAGGCAGATCCGGCCTCGGACGCGCGTGCGGTTCCGATCTATGCTACAACATCGTATGTATTTCATAATTCACAGCATGCGGCAGATCGTTTCGGACTTGCTGATCCGGGAAATATCTACGGACGTCTGACAAACTCTACCCAGGGTGTTTTTGAGCAGAGGATAGCAGCTCTTGAGGGCGGCGTGGCAGGGCTTGCGGTATCCTCGGGTGCTGCAGCTATCACATATACTATTCAGGCACTGGCTAAGCAGGGAGAGCACATCGTAGCGCAGAAGACTATTTACGGAGGAACCTCCAATCTCCTTGCACATACACTTCCTCTGTACGGGATCTCTTCAACCTTTGTCAATATACATGACCTTAATGAGGTAGAGGCTGCCATCAGACCTGAGACCAAGGCTGTCTATATAGAGACCCTCGGAAATCCGAATTCAGACATTCCGGACATTGATGCTCTCGCTGAGATTGCCCACAGACACGGACTTCCTCTTGTTATCGACAACACCTTCGGAACACCGTATTTTATCCGTCCGATTGAGCATGGTGCGGATATCGTTGTTCATTCTGCCACAAAGTTTATCGGAGGTCACGGAACCACTCTCGGAGGAGTGATCGTTGACGGAGGAACCTTTGACTGGGCTGCCGGCGGAAAATATCCTTGGATCTCGGAAGCCAACCCGAGCTATCACGGTGTGAAATTCACTGAAGCAGCGGGAGCAGCCGCCTTTGCGACATATATCCGCGCTATTCTTCTTCGCGACGAGGGAGCATGCATTTCTCCGTTTGCAGCCTTCCTGCTGCTTCAGGGAACCGAGACATTGTCGCTTCGTCTCGAGCGTCATGCAGAGAATGCCGCAAAGGTAGTGGATTACCTTACAAAGCATCCAAAGGTTGCAAAGGTAAATCATCCGGCTCTTCCTGATCATCCGGACCATGAACTCTATAAAAAGTATTTCCCTAATGGAGGAGCATCCATCTTTACATTTGAGATAAAGGGCGGAAAGGAAGAAGCATTCAGGTTTATAGACAATCTGAAGATATTCTCGCTGCTGGCAAATGTTGCGGATGTCAAGTCTCTTGTCATTCATCCGGCAACGACAACACATTCACAGCTTACCGAGGAGGAGCTGTTAAACGCCGGAATCACCCCGAGCACGGTTCGTCTGTCTATAGGAACCGAGCATATCGACGACATTATAGCCGATCTCGAGCAGGCCTTTGAGGCTGTATAAATTCAATAATGTTTTCCTCTGCAGGCTCTGATGGCGCTTTGAAAAATGAACGTCATCAGAGTTCTGCATTTTTACCCTTCCGCATTTGTCAGCTGAACAGAGAAAAAATAATCATATGCGCAAGGTTGCCCGAGAAGAGAAACAAAGGTATAATAAACTCGTCGGAAGGCCTGAAAGGCTAATACTTGGGAAGTAATTCCATGGGAGATTTTTATGAAGGTTATTACACTCAGCAGAGAATACGGAGCGGGAGGACACAGCGTCGGAATGAAGGTTGCGGAAGCGCTGGGCATTCCGTTCTATGATAAGGACATTATTCGTGAGGCCGTCAAGGCTACCGGCTTTGATATGGATCTTGTCAAGGAGGAAGGAGAGGAGCTTACCAAGCTGGAAGCCATTATGAATGCCATCAGCAATGTTTCCAGCGGTTACTATAATGACAGCCATGAGAAGCTGGAGGAGATCCAGAAGGCAGTCATTCTTGATTTTGCGAGAAAGGGACCGTGCGTGATCCTCGGACGCTGTGCGGATGATATTCTTCTCAATGCCGGAATCGACTGCTTCAACGTATATATCTATGCAGATGCTCTGCACAGAGCAAAGAGAGTTTCTGAGCTGATAGGCTCAGAGGATCCGGCTGTGATCAGGCGCGCAATGCTTAAGAAGGATTCGGCAAGACATAATTACTACAACCGATTCACAGGCAAGAAATGGGGATACAGCGGTAATTATCATCTCAGTCTGGATACCGGACTTCTGGGATACGATAAGTGCGCTGAGATCATAGTTGATATAGCAGGATATCTTGGTTAAGTATACGACCTATAGATTTAATTGATCGTAAAGACAGGCAAAAAGAAAAGCTCCCTGGGACAGCGGATGTTCCGGGGAGCCTTCTTTATGTTTACCCTTTTGTCATTGACTTATTAGTAGAGACAGAAATATATTTCATCATGGGGTTGGGGGGGGATAAGGACAATGACTTCAAGGCGCAACATTTCACCATATAAGTACGATCGGTGCCTATCCGGTCATGATCTGTCTGGATTTTCTGATATTTTCCTTTCAAATTTATTTTTTGAAACATTCTCCGGTATATCTGTAGGGTAGCTTCCGCTGAAGCAGGCTGTGCAGAAGGAACGACCCTCTCCGGCAGCTATCTGACGGGCATCCTCCAGACGAAGATATCCGAGGGTGTCGGCTCCTATGATGTCAGCTATTTCTTCTATGCTGTGGTTGCAGGCGATAAGGTTTTCTCGGGAATCCACATCTGTACCGTAGTAGCAGGGATTGAGGAACGGCGGAGAGGATATTCGCATGTGAACCTCCTTTGCTCCGGCCTCCCGAAGAAGAGTAATGATACGGCGGCTTGTGGTGCCCCGGACTATGGAATCATCGACCAGAACAACACGCTTTCCCCTTACGGCGCTTTCAACCGGATTCAGCTTGATGCGGACCTTGTCCTCCCTGACAGACTGTCCGGGTTCAATAAAGGTGCGGCCGATATATTTGTTTTTGATAAAGCCGAGACCGAAAGGAATTCCGGAGGCTTTGGAATAGCCGAGAGCCGCATCGAGTCCCGAATCCGGAACCCCCACAACTATATCCGCGTCGACAGGATATGCAGATGCAAGGAATTCACCGGCTCTGATCCTTGATTCCTGTACGGAAACACCGTCGATGACAGAGTCGGATCTTGCAAAATAAATGTATTCGAACACGCACATGGACAAAGGTGTTTTGCCGCAGTGGGTCCTGATAGAACGGGAACCGTTTTTGTCTATCACAAGCAGCTCTCCGGGCTCAATGTCTCTTACAAAATGAGCGCCTACTGCATTAAGGGCACAGCTTTCGGAAGCAATTATGTAGCTTCCGTCGCTGCGGGTACCGTAGCAGAGAGGTCGGAAGCCATGTCTGTCACGGACAGCTATCAGCTTGCTCGGAGACATTATTATCAGTGAATATGCGCCGTCCAGAACCTCGACAGCCGCCTCTACCGCAGATTCTATCGAGGGGTGAGTGAGCCTTTCCTTTGTTATCATGTAGGCTATGACCTCTGTATCACTGGTTGAGTGAAAGATGGAGCCTGACAGCTCCAGCTTCTTTCTGAGGGCAGCGGCATTAGTCAGATTGCCGTTATGCACTACAGACATTGCACCCTTGATATGGTTTACCTGCATTGGCTGACAGTTTTCACGGCTTCTGCCTCCGGTGGTACCGTAGCGCACATGACCTATGGCCATGTTGCCGTGACCGAGGGAGTGAAGCGTTTCGGATGTGAAAACGTCGTTAAGCAGTCCCATGTCCTTATGCGTATGCAGCACTCCGTCGTCGTTTACCGTAATACCGCAGCCCTCCTGACCTCGGTGCTGCAGCGCGAAAAGACCGTAGTATACGGTTGAAGCAACGTCTGATGTTTCAGGTGAAAAAACACCGAAAACGCCGCATTCCTCATGAAGCTTGTCTGATTGAATATTTTTGTTCATACCCTGTTATCTCGTTTTGAAACTGCCCGGCAGCCGGCAGGATTTATTCGCAGGCCTGCTGCGTTCGCACCTTTGCGGCGCTTTTTACCGTTTGCCTTGCATCAACAATAGTGAAGTATCATAAACTGCCGCTGTTTACTGCGGATCTGCTCCGGATGACTTCAGCGAAGCCGCTATAAGCCCCTTGAAGAGAGGATGAGCCTTGTTAGGACGGCTCTTGAATTCAGGATGGAACTGGACTCCGATATAAAAATCGTTATCCGGGATCTCAACTGTTTCAACTATGTATTCATCCGGTGAGGTACCGCTTATAACAAGTCCGGTATCGTTAAGAAGTCTGCGGAAATCGTTGTTAAACTCATATCTGTGACGGTGACGCTCAGAGATCTCGGCAGTATTGTAGCAGCGGTGCATCTGGGTTCCTTCCTTGATGATGCAAGGGTATGCTCCGAGACGAAGAGTTCCTCCCTTGGCGACCTCATCATTCTGATCCGGCAGGAAATCTATCACCTTGTTCTGGGAATCAGGGTTAAATTCTCTGGAATTGGCATCGGCAAGACCTGTCACATACCTTGCGAAGGAGATAACGGCCACCTGCATTCCCAGGCAAATGCCGAGATAAGGAATGTTCCTGATACGGCAGTAGTTGGCTGTGTATATCATACCCTCTATGCCTCTGTGACCGAAGCCTCCGGGAACGATAATTCCGGCACAGCCCTCAAGGACATCACCCACATTGTCCTCTGTTATGGTCTCTGAATCTATCCACCGGATATCCACGTGGGCACCATTCTCATATCCTGCATGCCTGAGAGCCTCGGCTACCGAGAGATAAGCATCGTGAAGCTGGACATATTTGCCTACAAGACCGATCGTAACATGCTTCTGTCTGTTATGGATCTTATCCAGCATGGCGTCCCACTCGGACATATCTATTTCGCCGGCTTCTATTCCCAGCTCACGGCATACGATGGAGGAGAAATTACTCTTTTCCAGCATTACAGGCGCTTCGTAGAGGACCGGAAGAGTGATGTTTTCTATGACGCAGTCCTTTTTTACGTTGCAGAACAAGGATATTTTATTGAAAATGGATTCCTCAAGCGGTTCGTCACAGCGGAGTATAATGATGTTGGGATTAATGCCCATGCCCTGCAGCTCCTTAACGGAATGCTGGGTAGGCTTGGATTTGTGTTCGTCGGAGCCGCTGAGAAAAGGAACAAGAGTCACATGGATAAACAGGCTGTTTTCTCTGCCGACCTCAAGGGAGACCTGACGCGCCGCTTCAAGGAACGGCTGGGATTCGATATCACCGATGGTGCCGCCGATCTCTGTGATAACTACATCGGCATCGGATTTTTTTCCTACAGCATATACAAACTCCTTGATCTCATTTGTGATATGGGGAATGACCTGAACGGTTGAGCCGAGATATTCACCCCGCCTTTCTTTATTAAGAACGTTCCAATAGACCTTGCCTGTGGTAAGGTTGGAATACTTGTTCAGATCTTCGTCGATAAACCTCTCATAATGGCCGAGATCGAGATCTGTCTCGGCTCCGTCATTGGTAACATAGACCTCACCGTGCTGATACGGGCTCATTGTTCCGGGATCAACGTTGATGTAGGGATCAAGCTTCTGTGCAGCAACCTTGAGTCCTCTTGCCTTGAGCAGTCTGCCGAGGGATGCGGCGGTTATGCCCTTTCCGAGTCCGGAGACAACGCCTCCGGTGACGAAGATATACTTTACCGTTTTCATAGTCTTCTCCATTGAAATCTGATTGGTTAAAAAAAGAAAAGAGTCCGCGGCAAAAGGGTGCAATGACCCTTATGCGGCGAACTCCGTTGTTCGTGCGTTTTGCTGCCTGTATTCTATTGTAAGGCTGTCTGTATCCTGTTGTATGGCCGCCTGAATCCTGTTGTATAGAGCAGCCGATATCCTGCTGCAAAGCTGTCAGGCGTCGTAGGTTCTGATGATGCTTTCCGCAACCTCTCGCCGCGGTATCCTGGCATCCATGGCTCTCTTTTCGATAAAATAATGGGCGTCCTGTTCGCTCATATTCATCTTGTCAATAAGAAGCCATTTTGCGCGGTTGACAGCTCTGATGTCTGCCATCTTCTCCTGAAGAGATTTGTTCTTTGTCTCCATTTTCTTCAGCCTGACGCTGAGGGCGGAAGCGAGCTTGACGCAGCCAAAGAAAACCTGTCTGGAGTTTGGCTTGGAAACCGTCAGGACTCCGCTGTTTTCAACGTCATAGCTGACTTTATCATAGAGATCCGCCTTGACGAGAAGCAGTATGCCGATACTCATCTCGGAGGCGTCTATTGCAAACTCCACTCCGAATTCATCCTGAAGAGGCGTGTCTATGATAAGTACATCAGGAGGTGTCTGGATCAGCAGTCGTCTCGCTTCATTTGCCGAGCCGCAGCCTTCAACCGAAAAATCTGACTGCGGCAGCAGGGAAGAGAAGTATTCAAATGTTTTTGTGCCGGAGGACACGATAAGTACCCTCCGGGTCTGCTTGATCAAAGCCATAAATTATTCCTTATTAGCGGCGGTTCCGGGTATCGATCATCTTAATTAAGCGTGATCAAAATCAAGTGTGATCAAAATTAAGTGTGACCGGAGCATTCAGAACCGCTGCCGGATGAGTTTAAGGTTTTAAAGGTAATAGATCAGACCGTTATCTGATGGTGTCAAGAATATTTTCAGGAAGTACGGATCTTATAAATTCGCTGCCGAGAGCAAGCTCCTTAGCCTCCTCCAGTGTATCCGGAAGCTTGTCAAGACCTGCAAGCTCCTCAGAGGAAGCGCTGAACAGATCGATATCCACCGGATCGGGAAGCTTAAGATCGTTCTTTACACCATCGAGCCCCGCATAGATCAGCAGAGCAAAGGCTATATAAGGATTGGCCATCGGGTCTGCGGAACGCAGCTCTATTCGCCTGTACTGACCTGTCGCTGCCGGAATGCGGATGAGCTGTGATCTGTTCTGGTGGGACCAGGAGATGTATTTCGGAGCCTTCTTTTCGCCGAGGCGCTTATAAGAATCCTCGGTGCAGTTCAGGAATGCGCTCATTTCCCTGACATGTGAAAGTATACCGGACATGAAGAGCCTGTTGTAATCGGTATCCTCAACACCATCGATCGCGCTCACAGAAATATTTATATGGAAGCCGTTTCCGCTTTTTCCCTCAAGAGGCTTAGGCGAAAAATCCGCATAGAGTCCGTTCTGGGCAGCTATAGCATGCACGACAGTGCGAAAATTCATGGCGTTGTCCGCTGCCGAAAGAGCGTCGCTGTATCTGAAATCCACCTCATTCTGACCCGGTCCCTCTTCGTGGTGCGAGGTCTCCGGATATATGCCCATCTCCTTCATTGTAAGAACTATATCACGGCGTACATTATCACTCCTGTCAAGAGGCGGAACATCCATATAGCCTGCCTGATCGAAGGGCTCTTTGGTAGGATTGCCCTTTTCATCGGTATTGAAGAGATAAAACTCAAATTCAGAGCCGATGGAGACCGAAAGATTCATGTCTCTTGCAGCCCGTACTGCCTTCTGAAGCAGAGCTCTGCTGTCGTTTCCGAAAGGTGTACCGTCCGGATAACAGATATTGCAGTACATGCGCACTACCTTGCCGTGGAAGGAACGCCACGGAACGACCGTCAGAGTCGATGGGATCGGATAAAGGAACAGATCCGATTTGACAACTCCCGTAAAGCCTGCGATAGCGGAGGCATCAAAGGATATGCCGCTTTCAAAGGCACGCGGCAGCTCGTCGGGCGGTATGGCAAGCTTCTTCTGGTTTCCGAATGCATCTGAGAATACCAGATGGATGAAAAGGACGTCCTCCTGCTCTATAAAATCCAATACTTCTTCCTTTGAATAAAGCATATGGGTGTATTCTCCTCTCTTGCTTGTCTGCTGAATATTTATAAGGATTTTTTATGTTTATATATCAGGTTTTATGTTTATACAACAAGGTCTTATGTATATATAACAGCTATAATTCCTGTGATAATATCCGTGATGCAGAAAAGTCTGAAACTTATCTTTTTTAATGATAACCATTAAAGAAAGGATGCTTACCTGAGGGGAGAAACAGCCCGTACAGCATAAACATCCTTGTCTATGCGACAATTCTACTCGTGAGGCAGTGCTTTGTCAATCTCAAGAAAAAAATTCTTGACAAAGCTATGAGGCAATGATATAAAACATGCTTATGAGACAAGGAGGTCGTTGATGCCATTCAGCATCGGCGACCTTTTTGCAGTCAACAGTTGCAGATAATCATACTTCATCACAGCGGCGACAAGGAGGTTGCAAGGCGCTTAGGGCGCACGATACCTGTATGTCTCCGCTGTTTTTGTATTACCGAAAGGATTTCATAAAAGGAGAACGGAGAATATGAGCAAGGTTACGGAATATTTTGGAAGCAAGGTATTCAATGATGCTGTAATGCGTGAACGCCTTCCAAAGGAGACCTATAAGGCTATCCAGAGAACTATCAAGGATGGAAAGCGCCTTGACAGCGAGACAGCGACCGTAGTTGCAAGCGTAATGAAGGACTGGGCCGTGGAAAACGGAGCAACACACTTTACACACTGGTTCCAGCCTATGACAGGCGTTACGGCAGAGAAGCATGACAGCTTTATTTCTCCTGCAGCAGACGGAAGAGCTATTATGGAATTTTCCGGCAAGGAGCTTATAAAGGGCGAGCCGGATGCATCATCATTTCCTTCAGGCGGACTCAGAGCTACCTTTGAGGCAAGAGGCTATACAGCCTGGGATGCCACCTCATATGCATTTATTAAGGAAGATGTGCTCTGCATTCCGACAGTATTCATTTCCTACAGCGGAGAGGCTCTGGATCAGAAAACAGCACTGCTGAGGTCCATGGAGGCTATCAATAAGCAGTCTCTGAGAGTTCTCAGACTTTTCGGAAACACGGAGGCAAGGTCGGTCAAATCAAATGTGGGACCTGAGCAGGAATATTTCCTTATTACCAGGGAAATGTTTGACAGACGAAAGGATCTTATCTATACCGGACGTACGCTTTACGGCGCAAGACCGCCGAAGGGTCAGGAGCTGGACGATCATTATTTCGGAACCATCAAGGCAAGAGTTGCCGACTTTATGAAGGAGGTAGACACAGAGCTGTGGAAGATGGGTGTTCTGTCGAAGACAGAGCACAATGAGGTTGCCCCTGCTCAGCACGAGGTAGCATGTATTTACAACACCTCCAATATTTCCTGCGATCATAACCAGATCACCATGGAGGTCCTTCAGAAGGTGGCAAAGAAGCACGGACTTGTATGCCTGCTTCACGAGAAGCCGTTTGCCGGAGTCAACGGAAGCGGAAAGCACAACAACTGGTCGATCTCGACAGACACCGGAATGAACCTTCTTGAGCCGGGCGATACTCCTTATGAAAATGCACAGTTCCTTCTGTTCCTCTGCGCCGTTATCAAGGCTGTGGATGAGTATCAGGATCTGCTGCGTATCTCCGTATCCTCTGCCGCAAACGACAACAGACTAGGCGGAAACGAGGCGCCTCCTGCGATAATGTCAATGTTTATCGGTTCGGACCTGAGCGAGATCCTCGAAGCTATTGAGAAGGATGAGTCCTTTGACAGCAGGGAAAAGGATGTGATCAAGGTAGGCGTGCATACTATCCCTAAGTTCTCCAAGGATGCCACCGACAGGAACAGAACATCACCGTTTGCATTTACAGGAAACAAGTTTGAGTTCCGTATGCCGGGATCAAATGTATCGCTGTCCTGTGCAAATACAGTCATCAATACCGCTGTGGCTCAGGTACTCATGGAGTTTGCAGATGAGCTGGAGGGAGCTGAGGATTTTGAAAAGAGTCTGCATGAGCTCATTCAGAAGACCTACAGAGAGCACAAGAGGATCATCTTTAACGGAGACGGATATGATGATTCGTGGGTAAAGGAGGCGGAAAGCCGCGGACTTCTTAATCTTAAGAATACACCTGAGGCGCTTCCTCACCTGCTGGATCCTAAAAACATCAAGCTCTATGAGACTCACGGAGTTTATTCCGAAACTGAGCTTAAGGCTCGTTACCATGTGCTTATGGAGAACTACTGCAAGGTCCTCAATATCGAAGCGCTGACGATGCTGGATATGGCCAACAAGGATATACTTCCGGCAATGAGCAAATACACAACAGTTCTTGCACAGGCCTGCACGGAGAAGTCGATCGTTGCTGCAAATATCGACCGGGTATATGAGAAGGAAACTCTCAGAAAGCTTACCGCAACCATGACCGCAATGTACAAGCAGTCCCGTAAGCTGGAAAAGGATCTGCTGGATGCCAAGTCCATCACGGATATCACCGCACTCGGAAACTTCTACAAGGATGTTATCCTTCAGGACATGAAGGAGCTCAGGATCCCGGCGGATGAGATGGAAATGATCGCATCCTCGGAGTACTGGCCTTATCCTTCCTACGGCGAGATGCTGTTCAGCGTCAGATGACCAGGATATCGATCATGTATTGATTGATATTTACAGGATAATATCTGCAGGCATGATACATGCCGGCTAACACATGACAGCTAATATATGCCGTTAGAACTGCTGTATAACATATTTTGTTTTTTTTCAAGCCAATGTTGCAGTTTTGCTGCTTCATTCATACCCTTTCATAAACCTTTTAAGGAAAAGCTTCTGCGGAACTGCCGCAGGAGTTTTTTCTTGCCACAGGGATGATATGGTGCTATAATAAGCAAAATTTATATTCACAGTAACTGTTGGACAGGCGGAAAAACATGCAGGCGCGTTTTATGCGGATCATTATTAGAGCGCTGAACAGTTACTGTTCATGTAACACATAGAGGCGCAGAAACAAAGAGTAGTTTCGGACAATGGCAGGGGTGCCGTTCGGAACAAAAGGTGCTTCTGCCGAAGATACTGAGCTTCCCGGGTTCAGGGTCTGGGAGTATGGAGAAGATCCATGCTACTGTCACGGTAAAAGTGGAGAGCTATTGTGTCGAGGTTCCTATAGGGACAGGTCTATTCGTCGCAAGTGTTATTCACTTGGGACTTTTTTGTGTATTTCAATTGTTATCATAAGGTCGACTCTTACTTATTATCTGTTGATCGGAAAGAGAGAGAATGAAGGTAGCTGTCAGTCATGCGCTCATGCCCGAAGGCATGGAGCTGCTGAAGAAAACAGGAGCAGAGATTTATATTGCGGATTCATCAGATCCGTATGAGTATATAGAGCATATTCAGGAATCGGATATATTGATTCTCCGCATGGGGGAATTTCGCAGACCTATCATCGAAAAATGCCGGAATCTTAAGGCGATAGGCATAACCGGAATAGGATATGATCATGTGGATGTGACCGCGGCAACGGAATACGGCATTCCGGTCATCATCACGCCGGGAGCCAATCAGCATTGCGTTGCGGAGACCGTGATCGCCTATATCATGGCATTCTCCAAGAATCTTTTCAGACAGAGTCAGGAGCTGCATGCGGGGCACTGGGAGTACAGAGACGAGGGAAAGGGCTTTGAGCTGTTCGGAAAGACTGTCGGCTTTATCGGCTGCGGAAAAATAGCCTCATCCACGATCGCTGTATGTAATGCCCTTGGTATGAAGACCATCGGATATGACATTCTCGGAAGAGAACAGGCCGAAAAAGCAGGCTGCGAATACAGAGACAGCATGGACGACATTTTCAGGGAAAGCGATTTTGTTTCGATACATGTGACACTGACGCCGGAAACAAGGAATCTTGTGACAGCAAAGCAGCTGGAGCTGATGAAGCCGAGCGCTTATCTGATCAATATTGCCAGAGGACCTATCGTAAACGAACATGATCTCTGCGATGCCTTAAATAATGACAGGATAGCCGGAGCTGCCGTGGATGTGTTCTGCGTTGAACCGACCAGACCGGAGGATCCGATCTTTAAGGCGAAGAACCTTATTACCACACCGCATACCGCGGGTATCGCCAAGGAAGCCATTACCAGAATGAGTACCATGTGTGTCGAGGGCTGCAATGAGGTAGCTCACGGCAGACCGTCATGGCAGGCTGTCGATCAGAGGGTATTTGAACATCCTAGGTTCAAGGCTCTCAGCGAAAAATGAAGGTATGCCTAAGGCGGACTTTTCAGGAAACACAGGCGGGTCAGACCGCCGTATCATAGGGAAACATCATCTGTAAAAATTAATTTTGGGGGTATCGTTTTGGAAAACAACAAGAAAATTCAGCTTTCCATGAATGAGAGTATCGTTCTGATCCTTCTCATAGTTGCTGAAATCGTCATCTGCGTTCGTTCAAGCATCAATCTTGAGATCCCGCTGTTTCTGACATGGCTCATTCTCTGGATCTTTTCAAAGGTAAGAAAGCTCGAATGGAAGACTATTGAGGGGTATATTTTTGACGGTGTACGTCACGGCTTCCAGTCGATCATGATAGTTGCTGCCGTAGGTCTTCTGATAGGAACATGGATACTGTGCGGCTGCATACCGACCATGATCTATTACGGTCTTGCTCTGGTCAGCCCGTCGATCTTCCTTCCGGCAACACTGATCCTGTGCTCGATCCTTTCTGTTATGACAGGTACCTCCTACGGCTCCGCCGCATCTGCTGGACTTGCCTGCATGGGTATAGGTATTTCAATGGGATTTCCGGCAGGTATCGTGGCCGGTGCGGTAATATGCGGAGCGCTTTTCGGAGACAAGATGTCACCGTTCTCGGATACGACCAACCTTGCTCCGGCTATGGCAGGCAGCACACTGTTTGGACACATCAAAGCAATGTTCTATACGACACTGCCGTCATGGATCATCTGCCTTATCGTATTTGCGGTGATAGGCTCCCGCTATTCGACAACAGGATATGACGCCGCAACAGTAGCCGAGTATATGGGCGGACTTGCGGACAACTTCAATATTACTCCTGTCAATCTGATCCCTATCGTATTTGTTATCGTGGTACTGCTCCTCAAGGTTCCGGCGCTTCCTACCATTCTCTGCGGTGCGGTCATAGGTGCGGTGGTTGCCATGGGAACACAGGGAGCTTCATGGATCGACTGCTTCAATGTAATGAAGAAGGGCTTCTCTATCGATTCCGGAATATTCCTCGTAGATAAGCTTCTCAACAGGGGCGGAATCGCAGGAATGTACAACATCATGATGATCATGACCTTTGCAATGGGTATGGGAAATGCGCTGGACAAGATGGGCGTTCTTTCCAACCTTATCGGATCCCTTATCAAGAAGATCAACTCCCTTCCGAAGCTTGTGGGAATCACCATGCTCGTGTCATATCTTACCGATGCCATCGGCTGTACACAGTCAATGTCCCATGTTGTTACAGGTAAGCTTATGAATCCTATATACCGCGAAAAGGGCGTTGATCCTCGAGTTCTGTCCCGTACGATGGAGGATGCGGGTACGCTTGGCGGTGCGCTGATTCCTTGGCACACAAATGCCGTGTATTTTGCCGGAACACTGGGTGTTCTCTACAGCGAGTATATCCCGTGGGTGCTGCTGTGCTACATCTGCCCGATCATAGCTCTGGTTCTTGCGGCAACAGGAAAGTTCGTATGGTATATCGATCCTGAGACAGGAGAAGAGGTACCAGCGGAGAAAGCAATTATTAATCAGAAATAATGAAAAAAGTGCGGTGGACATCGGCTGTAAGCTGATGTCCACCGGCAGTCTTAAGCGCTTTTCCCATGGATACTACCTTTTCGTTGATGACGAGAGCCGGCATGCTCATAACGCTGTAGCTCACGAACTTTTCCATGTCTGTGATATATTCTAACTTCAAATCCATGCCGAGCTCTTTTACAGCGGCGATGCAGGCCTCGTTAAGGTCATGATTTATCCTCCTTGTCATAAAAGTACCAAATGATCCGGTCATCCCGATGGCGACGGAGCGCCCCTTTCTGCAGTAATATTTTTGTTTCAGAAAATATCTGCTGGACATCCTCCGATATACAGATATTTATCTGTACAGTATCTCACAGATATATAGATAATTGCCCATGTAAAAAAAGAAGCCGGTTCTATACTCCAAATACCATTATGCCTGCTATGGCGGAGATTACAATCAACAGAACAGGAGACAGCTTTTTCTTTACAAGACATTTGTATCCGGACATTGAAGTCAGTAAGAGCGCTGTAATGATGACAGCCTGTATGTTGACGTTGATAGCCGTAACTGTTCCGAAGCAGTTTGTAAAGACCATATATATTCCGGTTGCAAGAACAATTCCGATGACACAGGGCTTCAGTCCACGCAAAACAGCCTGAACATATTTGTTCTTCAATGCCGTTTTCAGCAAAGCAGTTACCAGCAGGATGATCAGGAACGAAGGAAGCACGACCGCCAGAGTGGCTGTCACAGCTCCGGGAAATCCCGCCTGGCTGCTTCCGATATAGGTTGCAAGATTGACCATGATCGGACCGGGAGTGCTCTCGCTTACGGCGATCATATAGGTCAGCATTTCATCGCTCAGCCATCCGTAAGACATTACCACATCACGAATTAAGGGAATAGCACCGTAGGCTCCGCCAAAAGCAAAGCAGCCCACCTTCAGAAAACCGAGAAACAAATCCAGATAAATCATTTCTTTGCACCGCCTTTCTGATCCGGCGCGCCATTCAGAATAAAAACAGTAAGGCTGACGATCGATGCGATCAACATGAGACTGATGGAGGAGAAATCCCATGCGAAGATATTGATAATGAGCATAATAATGGCAGAACAGACCATAATCGTTACGGGCAGCTTCTTATTGTGCATTTTTTTGATCATGGTAATTGCAGCGTCCAGAATCAAGATTCCGACTGCAATTTTGATACCCTTGAATGCGTTGGCAATGATAGTCAGTTCCAAAAAGTTATCCAGGAGCATGGAGATCAGATAGATGATCACAAAGGATGGAATGATCATACCCAGCGTTGCTGCCAGCGCGCCTGCAAAACCGGCTTTCTTATATCCGGTAAAGGTTGCACAGTTGATGGCAATGGGACCTGGAGTTGACTCAGCAATGACTGTCACATTCATCATTTCGTCATGGGAGATCCATTGTTTTCTTTCAACACAGCTGTTCTCGATCATGGCAATCATGGCATAACCGCCGCCAAAGGTGAAGAAGCCGATTTTGGCAAAAGTAAGAAACAAATCAAGTAATATATTCAATCTTTTTGTCCTCATTTCTATTCTTCGGATATTATACCGTTTTTAATCATTTTACCACCTTCCTATTATTTCGAAACAAAAGTTGTAGTATTATTATGAATTTTTATATATGTGAGATTTTGAAAAGAAAAAAGCTCCAGAAACGGCTTATTTTCGCTGTTTCTGAAGCTGTGTGTATTATTCAAACTCTATAGTTCCTGTAGGCTTCGGGGTGAAATCATAGAGTACTCTGTTTACTCCCGGAACCTCATGGGTGATCCTCTCAACGATATGGCACATGAGGTCATACGGAATGTTTTCAACAGTAGCGGTCATAGCATCTGTGGTGTTGACGGCACGGATGATAACAGACCACTCAAATGCTCTCTTGCCGTCCTTTATGCCTGTGGACTTGAAATCAGGAACAACTGTGAAATACTGCCAAACCTTGCCCTCAAGACCGTTTTTCGCAAACTCCTCACGAAGGATGGCATCCGATTCACGAACAGCCTCCAGCCTGTCTCTTGTGATGGCGCCGGGACAGCGAACGCCGAGACCAGGACCCGGGAACGGCTGACGGAATACCATGCCGTCAGGAAGACCGAGTGCCTTGCCCACGATCCTGACCTCATCCTTGAAAAGGATCTTTACAGGCTCAACCAGTTCAAACTTCATGTCCTCAGGAAGACCGCCTGCGTTGTGGTGCGCCTTGATGCCTCTCTCGGACTCGAGAATATCAGGCCAGATGGTGCCCTGGGCGAGGAACTCAATGCCGTCCAGCTTGCGGGCTTCCTCTGCAAATACCTCAATGAACTCGTTTCCGATGATCATGCGCTTTGTTTCCGGATCTGTAACTCCTGCAAGCTTGTCAAGGAAACGGTCTGTGGCATCCACATACACAAGATTGGCATTCATCTGATTGCGGAATACCTCGATGACCTGCTCCGGCTCACCCTTCCTCAGAAGGCCGTGGTTGACATGAACACAGGTGAGCTGCTGACCGATAGCCTTGATAAGAAGCGCTGCAACTACGGAGGAATCCACTCCGCCGGAAAGAGCCAGCAGAACCTTTCTGCCGCCTATCTGGGCACGCATTGCTTCAACCTGCTCATCGATAAATGCTGCGGCAAGCTCAGGGGTGGTGATCCTCACCATGTCCTCAGGACGTCTGTCGTAAATCATTTTAATTATCTCCTTTGATAATATTTGTAAAGCTGCAACTGTCCGGCATCCTGTGCATTTGTGATAAATCAGAACAAAGCCGGAAACCGTTTATTACTGTTTTTGATTTTACTATATCTTTCCGACACATAAAACTATTTATTGTAGAAATAAAAATGTAGTGCTAAAATTATTCCATTCTTTTTTTAATTGGGTGTTAAATATTGTGCGCCGGCTTTATTTCTGCACAGATATTAAAACTGACAGTTTCAGGCAGAACAACCGGTTATCAGATCAATATGTATGGAGGGTTCATGGCTAAGGAATTAATCATCGTACTGGACTTCGGAGGTCAGTACAATCAGCTTATTGCCAGACGCGTCAGGGATCTCGGTGTCTATGCCGAGGTTTATCCGTCATCTGTCGGTCTCGATAAGATCAGAGAGCTTGATCCGAAGGGCATCATTTTTACAGGCGGTCCTCAGTCGGTCTACAAGGAGGAAAGTCAGCATATCGACCCTGCGGTATTTGACATGGGTATTCCTATCCTCGGAATCTGCTACGGCGCCCAGCTTATGACCTACACCCTCGGCGGAAAGGTTGAAGCCTGCTCCACAAGCGAGTATGGCAGAACCCGCGTAAAAATCGACCCGCAGTTCAAGCTTTTTGAAGGTCTTGACGAAAACCAGCTTGTGCTTATGAGCCACACCGACCGCATTGTAGAAATGCCAAAGGGCTTTTCGCTTGCCGCTTCTTCAGAG
>JAQXPY010000041.1 GCA_029100885.1 Clostridiales bacterium
GCAACTGCCGCTGCCTGAGCTGCCGGGAACATCTCACTTCCGAATACACCGCCGCCGTATGCAGCGACAAGAATGAACATAACAAATACAGCAACAACGGCACCGATAACACCGCCTATAAGCTCTCCGTACCACTGTGCCTTAGGATCTGTATGAAGAATGCTTCCTGATTTGAAGTCATTCATAACGTCACCGGTAAGACCTGCTGCGATAGCTACTATAGCTGCAACAAATACTGCCTGAGTGACCTCAAGACTGCAGACTACCTTTGCTATAGCCATTACAAATATACCGAATACCTCCATAGGGTTGATCGCAGACTGACCTACGCACTGAGAGGACATTGCTGTTGTAAGCCATACACCAAGAAGTGTAATAATAACTGCAACAACAGGCATATCAAGTACAAATATGAAGAGGACCGCAAGAGCAAGGATCACAAACGGAGCCCAGCGCATAGGAACGATGGCATCTCCTACCTGATCCTTTGCGAACATGCCTCCGAAGATCTGCTTTGCTCTCGGAATGATCTCCTTTGCGGTAATGGCAAGTCCTACACCGACCATCCAGCCAAGTCCTAATGAAGACTTTACTCCTGCTGCCGCCTCTGCGGTAAGAAGTCCCGATGCCTGTCCTCCGATAAGTATGCCGAAGTCACCGATAAGCGCTCCGAGGAACCATACTCCTATAGTCATAGGTCCGATAAGATATCCGACTGCCATAAGCATAGGAGACCACCAGATACCACCGAGGGAGCCGTAGTTCATCATTCCATTGAACCATGAGCATGCAGGAATGACGCCTGCCCAGTCACGAAGCCATGTCCAGACACCTGCGATACCAAGGGAGCCAAAGAGCGCTCCGGTCTTTTTTCCGCCCTCGTCTCCGACTACGACCACTTCCGCCGCAGCCTGACCCATGGCATAAGGCATGTCCGCAGTAACTACGAAATGCTTTCGAAGCAGTGATGTGAAGATAAGACCCAGAATAGTTCCTCCCACAGTCACCAGCATCACCTGAGGCATGTTAAGCGCTGCATCATTGTTCAGAATAAAAATACCGGGAATGGTAAAGGCAAGTCCTCCGGCTACCATCGAACCGGCAGACATGGCTGTATGAGCAACGTTTATCTCATTAACATTTGTGTTTCCAAGACCCTTAAGGCAGAACATCGAAACAAGGGCAACAAACATGATCGGCCACGGAAGCGATGATGCCTTAAGTGCAACGAACATAGATGAGCAGGTAAGGATAACGGAACCGACAATTCCGATAATAACCGCTCGTGCTGTAAACTGTTCTTTAAATGAAGATGCGTGTTTAACTTTACTCTGATCAAGTTCCATAGTGAACCTCCTACATAAAACAAACCCTAACCGTATATGTAACTATGAAAAATACGGCTTTTATGCAAGAATCACTGGTCTCTCTAAGACTCAATGTTCACCTACAAAAGAATAGACTCCGGTTAATCCTCCGAAGTATAGAGAAATGAAGATCATTGCCCGCATATCCGCAAGGTCACTGTCTTTTAAGATGTACTTTCTTTATATCATTGTTTTGATTTATGTACAAGTATTTTTGATGTTTTTCACAATGTTTCAGCCGGCGTCCCCTATTCTATTGGGCAATTTTTTCAGCTTGACAAGCCAATCTTAAGGATCTATCGCTATATTTTTCAGGGTTTACTATCTATTGCTTTATTGTTAGAGTGAATTCGATCGATCTGATGAGAGGATAAAAACATACCGGCACTCACTTCTTGAACGGAAGTGAATGCCGGTTTATTGCTTTTATATCATCCAGATCGGTACAATATAGTTCTCCCGGTCGATGGCTGACAACTCCGGTTTCATGCATAGAATCGCGCCCTTTGACCTCGGAATCGAGGCATTATCCAGAAGACGAAACACACCCGTAAGCTCTGAGCCGGGATTTGACGACTTTTTAATCTCAATCGGATTAAGTACACCGTCATGCTCTAAGACGATATCGATTTCCCTGGCATCTTTATCCCGATAATAATACATAAAAGGTTCTTTTCCACAGTTCAGATAGGTTTTTCTGATTTCAGAAACGACATAGTTCTCAAGAATTGCCCCGTTCATTGCACCGTTTTCCAGCGTTTCCGGGCTGCTCCATTTCGTCAGATAGCAGACCAGACCGGTATCATAGAAATACAGCTTTGGTGTCTTCACAAGTCTTTTCAGCATGTTGTTGGAGTATGAATGGAGGTAGAAAATGATTCCCAGTGTTTCCAGGATCCCCAACCAATCTTTAGCCTGTTTCTGGTTGATATCCGCATCTCTGGCGATGTCGGCAATATTCAGCATCTGTCCGCTTCTGGCTGCCGCCGCAGTAATAAATTTCAAGAACTTCAGCGAATCTATTGAGTCGGATAATTCTCTGATATCTCTTTCGATATAGGTGGACAGATAGCTGCTGTAAAAAATCTGACTGCTGCTGTACTGACCACTGATAAGTGCAGGCATGGAGCCCTTGAATATTCTCTCAAAGATTTTTTCCGTATCGGCAGGTGTTCTTTGCTCACTTCTTTTAGATAAAGCATTCAGATCAACAAGGAATGGTTCCAGCTGTCCTGCGCACATCTCCGCCTGAGATAAGGAGGTCAATGAAAGCACAGCAACGCGGCCTGCAAGGGACTCCTGTACGCCACGCATCAGCTTAAAGATCTGCGAACCGGTAAGCCAGAATTCCCCGGGATCATGTGTTTTATCCACATGGATCTTTATATAAGTAAAAAGCTCAGGAGCATACTGAACCTCATCTATCAGCACCGGTGGTTTATGCAGCTGCAGAAAAAGCTCGGGATCCGTTTTTGCTAAATATCTCTCGTTCAAATCATCGAGAGACACATATTTTCGTTTCGTCCCCTCCATCAGCCTTTGAAGCATTGTAGTTTTGCCGACCTGTCTGGGTCCGGTAACTAATACAACCGGATACTCATCAGAGACCTGCAGCACAATCTTCTCCAGATTTCTGGCAATATAATTCATCGAAACACCCCCTTCGGCTAATTTGTAATATGAATAAATAATAGCCGAACTCAATATCGGAATCAAGTCTAATTATGCTTATATATGAGATTATCTTCACCACATCCGAACTATCCGGTTCCCGACGCAGGCCCCATAGTATCTGCTTTTGAAAGCCATTGATCCTGATCCATAATCGCTTGAATTGTTTCCTACATCGACTTGTTCATAGACCAGGCAAAAAATCAAAGTACGGTAATCATGCAAAGAATATTGTCTTCACAGCCGCTGATAAAAAAAGGTATTCTATTGGGCAATTTTTCAGCTTGACAAATATCCCGCCATTGTATAGAATAGAAAAGCGTTGTGGAGCAGAAATGTTCGGCAGCAATGTGAATCAGTAGCTCAGCTGGATAGAGCATGCGCCTTCTAAGCGCAGGGTCGGGGGTTCGAATCCCTTCTGGTTCATAGGTTCAAAAACCTATGGTGGGTATAGCACAGTTGGTTAGCGCGTCAGATTGTGGTTCTGAAGGTCGAGGGTTCGAATCCCTCTACCCACCCTGAAGATTTGCCGCATAAGATGCGGCATTTTTTGATTCAGCGTAACTGCTCAGCACCAGACTTGGTACAAACAGGAAAAATGCTTGCATTTTTTTCTGTTTGGAGCAAGGATGGGACTGAGGAGCAGACGGCAAAAACATGAGCAAGAAGAGAGCCAAAGGCGAACGGATTGCGAATGGGCTTTGCCGTGCTGAGCAGTTATCGTGTGAAGACCGGTATCTGAGGAGCAGACGGCAAGACATGAGCAAGTAGGGAACGAAGTGACCGGATTGCGAATGGGCTTTGCCGGGTGCTGAATAGTTACGCGTCCGTCAGCACTAATCGTCTGAGAAGCAGACGGCAAAAACAAATTAGGGCCATAGCCAAGCGGTAAGGCACAGCACTTTGACTGCTGCATTCGAGGGTTCGAATCCCGCTGGCCCTGTTGCTTAAAAAGCAGCCCAACCCAAAGTGTGCGGAATTGGTGGAATTGGCAGACACGCAGGATTTAGGTTCCTGTGCCTCAGGGCATAAGGGTTCAAATCCCTTATTCCGCATTGTGGAAAACCCCGGTGAAACCGGGGTTTTTTCTTGTATTCGCCATTGAGATGGCTTTGATTATCTCTTCGGTCATTCTTTTACGGAAACACGTATCACCCAAGCTCCAGAATGCTGTATACCTCCGGCATCCTGATGCCGTATCCTTCGCAAAGCTTTACTATAGCTGCCCCGATCTCTTTGACATATCCCGGAGCAGAAATAATGATCACATCCGCAGGTGACCTGACAAAATCCTCCGGTGACACTATCGGCAGATGTGACGCAGGCGCAAATCTTCCCTGTTTTTCAGGAGATGAATCGATAATATAGCTCACGTTATCCTTAAGCACTGTTGTAGAGGCAATCGTAAAGCCCTGGTGTCCCGCTCCCCACATGGCAGCAGTTTTTCCCTCTGCCCTGAGCTTGTCCATAAAGCTCTGAATGCTTCGGCTCATTCTCTCATGGTCATCTCTCAGAACTCTTATTTCGTAATCCGGCTCAGCAGAGCTCACCGTTTGAGACACCTCATCCGGAAACCAGTTCAATTCGTCCCTGCCAATTGCCTCATTGTTCGTTTTCCCGTTATTACGCGCCTTTCTTACAATAATTCTTATGGTATCTCCTATACCTATGAGTTCCTTCTCCAGCGTTTCAAATCCGCACAGGGTACACAGCCTTTCCAGAGACCTCATATCATAATTGCCTATATGATCTCTGACCAGTTCATAATATCTGCCCTCTTCAATGATATACTCAAAAGACGGTACCGTTATGAGACCTATGCCATCATCCTTAAGATTCCTGTACAGGCTCTTAAGCATGCTCGTCGGATCCGGCTGATGCTCAAGGAAATTAAAGGACAGAAAAACGTCAAAGGGCGCACCCGGAATATCGGTTTCAGACTTATCCGGAAATAAGCCGAACAAATGAGCATTAGGCACTTTTTTTCTCGCTTCAGCTAAAAATGCTCTGCTGTTTTCAGTACCGTATATACGAACATCAAATTCCGGCTCCGACAGGACCTTAAGAAAATCCCCGTTGCCGCAGCCGCACTCCAGCCATTTTCCGCCTCTTTTTCCGTATCTGTCAGAAAGAAGTCTGAAATCCTCTCTGCGAAGCTCCTTCATCGTTTCAGAGAGTCCAACCATCCTGACAGCATCCTTATAATACTCCGGAGGCTCGCAGTCGAACTGAACCAGACCGCACTTCGGGCATCTGCAAAGCGGCAGTCTGATGCCCTTGTCCTCCTTCAGCCCGTCTCTGTCCGGCATAGCCTGTGCTCCGACAGGCATGTCATCCATCTCAAATAAAGGCCCGGAAAGCTCCGAGCCGCATACTATGCATTTGTTCTCAGGTTTAATTCTATTCTTTGAAGCTGACATTTGCCCGTCACCTGTTTTTCCTTCGGATAATAATATCGGCTCATCCATATGAGCGCCAGATCAAGGCCTTCCCTGAACAATAATGAGGATGGTCTCCCCGTTATTCCTTTTCCTTCTCCAGGCTTTCAGAGAAATTGATGCGTTCCTCCTCGACCACCAGAGGTCTGTTCATTACACGCTGATTGATATTCAGAACATATTCGCCAAGCAGTCCTATAAAGAATATCTGCACGCTGCCGAGAAACAGCATACCTATGAGCATCGGAGCTGTTCCTGCCGCAAAGCGATCCCACCAGATGAGCTTCATAATCAGATAAACAAGAGCTACAATAAGGGATATACCTGAACACAGCGCTCCGGCAAAGGTTGCCATTCTGAGTCCTATCTTAGTATAAGAGGTAAATGACAGCATGGCCGCATCATACAACGTATACAGATTGTTTGAGGTCTTTCCCGCACGCCGCTTAGGCTGATCGTAAGGTATCTCTTTTCTCCTGAAGCCCAGCTCCGCAACTATGCCCCGCAAAAACGGGGTCGGATCCTTAAGCTCCCGCAGCACATCGATAAAGGCTCTGTCATACAGTCCGAAGCCTGTGAAATGCTCTATCTGATCGACCTGAGAGAATTTCCTGATCATCTTATAATACAGGCATCTCAGAGCATAGATGAAGCTTGCGTCAGAGCTGTGAGCCTTGATGCCTATAACGATTTTATAGCCCTCTTCCCAGCCCTCGACATACTTCGCGATAAGCTCCGGAGGATCCTGAAAATCCGCCGCCATAAGCATGGTGGCATCCCCGTCTGTCTGGAGCATGCCGTAGTAGGGACTGTTGAACTGTCCGAAATTCTTGGCATTGAATATAGCCTTGATATGCTTATCCGAGGCGGCCAGCTCTCTTATCCTGTCCCTTGTGGCATCCTTTGAGTCATTGTCCATAAAAAGGATCTCATAATCATATTTTTTCAGGATATCGACCGTTTCGAACTGCTCACTTACCTTTGCAGATATAGGACCGACATTATCCTGTTCATTATAACACGGAATGACTATACTGATTTTTTTTCTCATGATCTATACTTATGCTCCCCGGATCTTGTATGACTTCGTTCGGAAAATGCAGATTTATTTCCGTCTGATATCATTAACGAACCGAATCATTAAATCTTCACCATTATTTTCACTGTGCCCGCCGGACGTCTGCGCATCAGCTCGAGAGCCTCAGGTATCGCATCAAAGCCCTTCATTCTGTCTGTTATGAGCTTTCCCTGGATGCTGCCTGTTTCCTTTGCAGTCTCCAGCATTTTCTCGATCCAGCCTCTGCCTCCTCTCGACAGCTCAAACTTAAAGGTCTTTCCGCTCATGCCTTTGCCGAGCGAGAAGATCGGCAGTCCGATAGTGCCGCTTCCCTCGAAATAGGCAACATTAACGATTATACCGCTGCCGTAAACAGCCATATCCGAGGCCTGCATCAGCGCCTCCTGTCCGCCTCCGCATATCAGCACCCTGTCAGCTCCCTTACCTCCGGTACATTTAAAGACTGCCTCCACCGCCGGGCTCTGAGTAGAATTTGCTCTCGGATCCCTTTCAGAATATTTATCGATATCACACCGGTCTTCACCGAAAAGGATCCGCCCGTCTCTGTAGGAAATGTAAATATCCGTCCCCATCTCGCGGGCAAGCTCAATATGTACAGGGTCTTTGTCGCTGCCGATCACAATAACGCGCCCGGTTCCCTGAAGTCTGCCTGCCGCACCTGATGCCGCCATCAGCCCTACCGCGCCGCTTCCGATCACGACTACATTCTGGTCATCACAGATCCCGGCCTCCTCGACTGCCGTATATCCGGTGGCCATCATATCCACAGCCATAAGTGCTGCCTCATAAGTGACTCCCTCAGGAATATGCGCAAGATTGCTGTCAGCTTCGGGAACAACAAAACGTTCCGCCCACATACCATTTATATTTCTTCCGAGCTTCGTTCCGGAAAAGGGCACGCCCTTATGACCGGAGATATCACCGGGCTCCGGCATAACAGCTGCCACCGCTACTATATCGCCTGCCGCAAAATCCTTCACCTCCGCTCCGACACGGAGCACTCTGGCAAGTCCCTCATGTCCTAATACCAGATCCTGTCTCCTCGGTCCGTCCCCGGCAAATACCGTATGAACGTCCGATGAGCACGGAGAAACATACAGAGGCTCCAGCAGAGCCGAACGCCGGTCTTCTTCTGATTGCGGTTCAAACGCCGCATCAGCGATCTCACGTTTTTCTATCTTTCCTTTTTCGGTATACACAAATGCCTTCATAATATATACCCAAGACTTTTTGCCGTCATGATAACACCATCATCAAACCCGGTGGCGCAAACAAAACCAAGCTCCCTAAGCCTGCCGGTATCGGGACTGAGATCTGCCGGTCCCTCTGCGTTATCGGGTCTCATCCCGAACACAGCTCTTCCTTTTCCTCCGGTAAGCTCCCATACTCTGTGCACATAGTCCTTAAGCTTTTTTGTATCCTCTCCGCCAACATTGATGATCCCCCCGTCAGCCTTCGAGCATACAAGCGCAACCGCCCTGGCAGCATCATCTATATACATATAGTTCCATAGCTGCTCACAGGACCCAAGCGCAATATCCTCTCCTCTTTCAAAGCCCCTGATAAGTGTATTTATCAGAGAGTGCTCATGATCACCGGGTCCAAATACAGAAAATATACGCATATGAACGTATTTCATCGTATTTCTCGCAAATATTTCGTCTTTAACATAACAATATCGACGTTTCTCTTCCAGAACTCTGAGCTTTGCCCTGCCGTATTCGCTGACAGGAGAGACCGGACCGTACTCCTTTTTCTGTTCTCCGTCCTGAGCGTGTCCGTATTCTGCCTGAGAGCCGGCAAATACAAACCTCTCACAGCCCAGCTGTGCGGCTTTTCTCACCGCCGACAGCGTCATCTCAACATTATACTCCTGGATCGAAGGATCGGATCTTCCAGCAGAACCTAAGCCTGCCCACGCAAAATGAAGCCACACATCAGCCTTGTCAGGAAGCAGCTCCTCCTGCTCCTCAAAGCTGTGTCTGAGTCCGATCACCTGTGCACCCTGTCTCTTCAATTCCGCACAACAGGCGCGACCGAGGAAGCTCGATGCGCCTGTTACGATTATAATCATATACTGTATTCCAATCCTATTCCTTTACAAGCGGAATAAACATGTTCTCAAGCAGCTCCTCTTCACTTAAGAACGGCTTAAGATCCTCCAGCGGCGGACTGCTTAACGATCCGTCCGGATGCTTCTTGACAGCGGAGCCCGGCTGGAACGGCTGATCCAGAGAGACAAATACCTCGCAGAGTACAGGTCCTCTGAAGCTCAGTACCTCATCTATTACAGACTGCAGCTGGGAGTTATGCTCTATTTTTCTGTATGCCATACCGAAGGCTTCCGTCACTCTCTTGAAATCAGGGAAGCTGAGATCATAGCTGTCCACACCTATTCCCACCAGAGGCTCGCCGTTAAACAGGTTGGTCTGAGTCTGTCTGATGCTGTGATAACCACCGTTATTGATCATAAATATCTTGATAGGCATGCGGTGGCTGGCTATAGTCTGAAGCTCCTGAAGATTCATCATTATCGAACCGTCTCCGGTCTGGCAGATGATATCATGCTTATAATAGGAAGGATAATGCTCGGTCCTTCCTCTCCAGCCCGGAAGCCTTAATGCGGTCTCCATTTCCCCGCAGGCGTGCAGCTTGTTGTCCACGGATCTGTCCTCTTCGATCTCGCTGCCGTCATAGCTTACCGGATATGTATGTCCGGATACATCATGCACTGCCGTGCAGGCTCCTATTGCTGCCGGAAGGTCATATCCCATTGCCGCGATCGCATCCTGGGAAATAAATCTGGTGCCGTCCTTCACACGGAAGACCTGAGCTCCCACAACACATGCGGAGCCGTTTCCCGTGACGGTGATCTGCTCTTCGCTGAGAGCTTCACTCATCACCTTCATGAACTCATACACATTCACGTTTTCATCATCACCGTGATCTGCATATTCAGGCATATACGGATCGTACTTCTTCATCCAGTAGGCACACTGCTCCAGCCAGTTCCTGCCGTCCTTGCCTTCTCCCCCGCCAAACAGAGACCTTCCGTCCCCGTATTTCTCATTTTTAAGAAGCTCGGCCCGGTTATACCTGATGCCGTGCCCCTGAATCCCCAGCTCCGTAAGCTTATCATCCAGCGCCTTAAGCAGCTCATAGGCATCAGCATGGATCGGAATATCGATATGAACCGAAGGCTTCTTGAGCTCCTCCTCATCAATATCACATACCACCGTGAATGCCTCCCTGGCCCAGGTCCTGAAGTTGTAGCCCACCTGACGGATGCTGAGTCTTGACCCTACAGACAGAATGAAATCCGCGTTCTGAACGGCAAAATTGCCCGGTCTGTCACCTCTTCCGCCCGGCTGCCCGGCCTTGAGAGGATGTGCATGAGGAATGATATCTATCGCATTCCAGCCGACTACCACAGGAATGCCTAACTTATCCGCCACCTTAAGGAACAGATTCTCCGCTCCGGCTATCCTGATGCCGTTTCCGGTGTAAAATACAGGTCTCTTTGAGGATCTGATCTTTTCAATGATCTTTGCGATCTCAGGAGAATCCTTAGTCACATGACCAGGCTCCGACTGATAACGCTGCTTGCGGAAGGAAATGTTAAGCAGACCGTCCTCCATGTCGGAATTCGCAAAACGACCCCTTTCCTTTCTGTATTCCTTCTCCTCTGCCTCGTCAATTCTGTCCAGCTCGGCTTCTTTTTCCTTAAGATACTCATCCGGGTCAAAGCCCTTAAGCTCACTGTCTTCGATAAAGCAGCCCTGAATATCCACGGGAATGTCCAGCCAGCAGGGACCCGGTCTGCCGTGCTGACAGAGCCAGATACATTTTTCCACTTCATAGCGGATAGTCGACGGATCCAGTACCATCTTCGAATACTTCGTCATGCAATCTATGCTGCGGGTAATGTCAAATTCCTGATCTCCCATGGATCTGATGCCTACACCGGACCAGCGGGCAGTGTTGTCATATCTGACCTGTCCCGAGATCACTATCATCGGAATAGAATCAAGCCATGCGCCTACGACACCTGTAATACCGTTGGTTCCTCCCGGTCCCGTGGTAAGACTCAGTACTGCCGGCTTATTGTAGACTCTGGCATAGCTTTCCGCCGCTATGGAGCAGGACTGCTCATGGTGCATATACAGTGTATTCAGTCCTGGCTGATGTCCGAGTCCGTCATTGAGATGCATCGCTCCGCCGCCAGTTACCGAGAAGCACTGTGTAATGCCGTTTTTCACTAACAGCGCTGCAACATATTTACTGAGTTTTATATTCATTTGATACCTGCCTTGCTTTTGAAATCATATTTGATCCGGGATCGATAAAAGACCGGAAAATGAGGTTCCCCTGTGATTCGGATATATTTTACTAATTATTTACTATATTTACAATAAACCTCAGATTAAACATTTATTAATCTTGCCCTGATCGGGGAAACAGGCACGCAGGATTCTGTTTTAATTAAAGAAGCTTCATTTACGAAAGCAGGCACACCCTGAAGCCCGCACGGGTTCAGGATATGCCTGCTTCTTTAATGATCTGTTTACTTTAATACTCTGTTTGCTTAGGTCTGTTTACTTATGATCTGTTTACTTATGATCCGTTTACATATGATCTGTTTACTTATGATCTGTTTACTTTCCGAGGGCCTCCACCTGGGCGATCTCCGTCTTCTTCTCATAGCATGCAAAGCATTCGTCTACGAGCTTGGCATTTGTCTTAGGAGTGATCCAGCTGACTATCGGAACTATGATAAGACCTGCCATCATTGCGATAGCTCCGCAGTTGATAGGACTCTGCATAATCTTAGGCAGCATCGGACGCGCCAGCATGTTAAATATCATGATGCCCGCACCCCAGATAAAGCAAGCCCAGCAGGACAGCTTTGTGGTTCCCTTCCAGTAGAGCGCATACAGGAACGGTGCAAGGAAGGCTCCCGCAAGAGCTCCCCAGGAGATTCCCATAAGCTGTGCGATAAAGGTTACAGAGCTCTTATACTGGATGAGAGCAATCACCGCCGAAATAGCTATAAATACTACGATAAATACTCTGATCACAAATACCTGCGACCTGTCATCCATATCCTTTTTGATCGTACCCTTGATAAAGTCGATCGTAAGAGTGGAGCTGGATGCGATAACCAGTGATGACAGTGTCGACATGGATGCCGAAAGAACAAGGATGACCACCATGGCGATCAAAGCAGGCGAAAGACTCTGAAGCATCGTAGGAATAACAGAATCATAGCCGTTGGCTGCGATGTCGATCTGATCCGAGAATAGTCTTCCGAAGCCTCCGAGGAAGTAGCAGCCGCCGGCCACAACAAGGGCAAATACTGTAGAGATGATAGTTCCCTTCTTGACAGCTCCCTCATCTTTGATAGCGTAGAACTTCTGAACCATCTGCGGAAGCCCCCAGGTTCCGAGAGATGTAAGGATCACGACAAACATAAGGTTGACCGGATCCGGTCCGAGGAAGGAGTTGAACACACCCGGCATGGTGCTGACACTTTCATCGGTAACTGCAGCCAGTCCTGCCATTGCTTCCATGAGTCCGCCCTTGCTGTTGAGCACTGCCATGATGACCGTAACTATTCCGACCAGCATGATTATTCCCTGAATAAAGTCATTGATAGCTGTTGCCATATAGCCGCCGGCAATAACATATATTGCAGTAAGCACCGCCATCAGCACAATACAGATCGAATAGTCTATATTGAAAGCCATTCCGAACAGTCTTGACAGACCGTTGTAAAGAGATGCGGTATACGGGATAAGGAAGATGAAAATGATAAATGATGAAGCGATCTTAAGCGCATCACTGTCAAATCTCTTTCCAAAGAACTGAGGCATAGTAGCAGAATCCAGATGCTGTGTCATGATCCTGGTTCTTCTTCCGAGGATGGCCCATGCCATCAGAGAACCGATGACCGCATTTCCTATTCCTGCCCATGTGGCGGATATTCCGTATTTCCAGCCGAACTGTCCGGCATAGCCTACAAATACTACCGCCGAAAAATATGATGTACCGTATGCAAATGCCGTAAGCCACGGTCCCACGGAACGTCCTCCGAGAACGAAGCCGTTTACATCGGTGGAATGCTTGCGGCAGTACAGTCCGATGCCGATAAGCACTGCAAAGTAAATAATAAGAATTACAACCTTCATAAATCAAAACTCCCTGAAAACAATTTAATGCATTTATGCTTTAATACATTTATGCTTTACTGCATTTATATTTCATTGCATTTATCATTTAATGCATCAACGAGTTAAAGTGTAACACTATTGTGCGCGTTTGGCAACTATATTTTTACACTCTTCCGTTTTTTACTGCCGGCTTTTCTGAAATAAAAGAGCCGGTCCCGCAGCTGATCCCGCAGCTGCTCTCACAACCGTTGTTCAGACTGTCACTGCCGGCTCTGAAGAAAATAAAGAACCGGCTTTCGGAGAGATTATCATAATCTCCTTATCCGAAAACCGGTTGATCACTTTGATTCACCTGTTGTTATTATGATTCAGCTGTTGTTCCGCTGAGCCGCCTGTTGTTCTTATGAGCTGCATGCTGTTCTACTGATTTAGCCATTGTTCTGCTGAGCCACAAGCTGATCAGCTCCGTATTTCTTCCTGAGGGCAGGCTTCTCTATCTTTCCGGTAGCATTTCTCGGCACATCCGCAAAAATGATCCTCTTAGGTCTCTTGTAACGAGGCAGCTCCATGCAGTACTCGTTGATCTCCTCCTCCGTGCAGGTCATTCCGTCCTTGATTGAAATGATAGCTCCGGTGATCTCACCTAAACGCTTGTCAGGCAGACCAATAACGGCCACATCCTTCACCTTCGGATGGGCAGTGATGAAGTCCTCGATCTGAACAGGGTAAATATTCTCTCCTCCGCTGACGATGACATCCTTCTTGCGGTCAACAAGGAAATAAAAGCCGTCCTCGTCCTGCATAGCCATGTCTCCTGTATAGAGCCAGCCGTCCTTCAGACATTCGGCTGTAGCCTTAGGATCATTGTAATAGCAGGTCATTACGCCCGGTCCCTTAACACAGAGCTCACCCACATCACCGCGCTTTACCTCGGCTCCCTTTTCATCCACGATCTTGCACTGCCAGCGATATCCCGGAACTCCGATAGCTCCGACCTTGTCGATATTCTCCATTCCCAGATGCACACAGCCCGGACCCGTAGATTCACTCAGGCCGTAGTTGGTGTCATACTGATGATGAGGGAAATACTCCTTCCAGTGCTTGATAAGTGACGGTGGTACCGGCTGTGCGCCGATATGCATCAGTCTCCACTGATCGAGCTGATAGTCCTCCAGCTTAATATCTCCTCTGTCAAGAGCATCCAGAATATCCTGAGCCCACGGAACCAGCAGCCACACAATGGTGCAGTGCTCCTTGGATATGGTGTCCAGGATCATTTCGGGAGTAGTACCCTTCAGAAGGACGGCCTTGCTTCCGGCACAGAGGCTTCCCATCCAGTGGAATTTTGCACCTGTATGGTAGAGAGGAGGAATACAGAGGAAGTTGTCGTCACGGCTTGTTTCATGGTGCTTCTGCTCCATCTGAGCAGCCTGAAGCAGACTCTCATGATTATGAAGGATAGCCTTCGGAAATCCCGTCGTACCTGATGAGAAATAGATCGCCGCATCATCCTCATCCTCGATACGCACAAGAGGCGGCTGACTGGAGCTGTCCGCCACCAGGTCCCTGTAGCTCTCTGCAAAATCAGGGCATCCGTCTCCCATATAGAAAAGAAGGCGTCCCTTGGATATCTCATCCGCTATCGACTCTATACGATCTATAAATTCAGGTCCGAAGATCAGTATATGCACCTCTGCCAGATTGATGCAGTACTTTATCTCATCGGCCGAGAATCTGAAGTTGAACGGCACCGCAATGGCTCCGGTCTTCAGTATTCCGAAATAGATAGGAAGCCACTCCAGGCAGTTGAACATCAGTATAGCTACCCTGTCACCCTTCCTGATGCCTCTGGAAATGAGCATGTTGGCAACTCTGTTGGCCTTCTCGTCAAATACCTCCCATGTCATCTCACGGCGATAGGCTCTCGGCGTAGTCTGCTGGACAAGATCATACTCCTTCCAGTTTTCCTTTTTTGTCTCATTCATCAAAGGGTTGAGTTCAACCAATGCGATCTCATCCTTGTAAAGCTTATGATTTCTTTCCAGAAGATCTGTAACAGGCATGCTTTCCTCCTTGCACAGCGGACCGGCTTATAAAAAACTGTTCAATCCGCTGATTATGTATTATAGTATGTACTGTATTATTCAGCTGTTTAACGCTTTTATTCGTTAAATTCCGCTGAGACCAACCGTATCATATACCATAGCAAAAGTCAAGTGAAGCGTCGCCTTTGACATGAGGACATAAAGATGATAATAGATTTTCACACCCATACATTTCCCAAAAAGATCTCCTTGCAGGTCGTTGACAAGCTGTCCGAAGCATCCTGCACCGTTCATTTTACCGACGGCAGTCAGGACGGACTTAAGGCTTCCATGAAGCAGGCCAGGATAGATTATTCGCTGGTTCTGCCGGTGGCGACCAGTCCCGGTCAGGTGGAAAAGATTAATTCCGGCATTATCGAATCCATGGAAACACTCATGTCCGAGGGATTTATCAGCTTCGGCTGCATGCACCCGGATTATCCGGACTTTAAACGTGAGCTTGCCCAACTTAAGGCAGCCGGTATCAGAGGAATAAAGCTGCATCCGACCTATCAGGGAATGGATCTTACCGATATCAGGATGATGAGGGTCATATATGCGGCATCAGAGGTGGGACTCGCCGTCATCATTCATGCAGGGTGGGACATAGGCATATTTGATCACGACTATGCTTCTGTGGATATGATCCTGAAGATCATCGACGAGATCTGTCCTCATGATTTTATTTTAGCCCATTTCGGAGGATGGCTTAACTGGGACAAGGTGGAAAAGTACCTTGCGGGAGCAGATGTTTATATGGATACAGCATTTACAGTGGGAGACGTTACGCCTCTCCCCGGCGCTCCGAGACCTCCGTTCTCTACAAGGAATCTGGATAATGAAAGTTTCCTGCGTATCATGAGAAAGCACGGAGCCGACAGAGTTCTCTTTGCCACAGATTCTCCGTGGATGGATCAGTCGGAATATGTCCGGATTTTTAATGAAATGCCTCTCAGTCCTTCAGAAAGAGAACATATAATGCATCTGAATGCCGAAAGGCTCCTGGGTCTTAGGAGCTGACCGCACCGCGGCCTCTTCCTAATCCCCTTTTTGCAAAAGGCTCCCGGGTCTGAGGCGCTTACGGTAAGCGTACGAGCAGGAAGTGAGCCGAAAGGGGAGCAGATCGCAAATAGTCTTATCTGGTGCCAAACAGATACATGTGAAAATTTCAAGACCGCACTGCTCCCCTCAAATGCATACCTCAAATGCATACGGATGAAGCTGTGCGGTCTTTATTATTATTATTATTATTATTATTATGCTCTTCTGTTTGATCCGGCAATCCTCTGATCAATCTGTTCCGAGTATCTTCTGTTTTTTAACTATCTTCTGACCGATTAATACATAACGATCTTCTGACCGATTAATACATGACAATCTTCTGACTTATTTATAGAGATTTCTCTTGTCCTGAACCCTGACTGCCTTGCCCTCGCTTCGCTGGATAGTCTGAGGCTGTACCACCTTGACATCCACAGCGATTCCAAGCATGGACTTGAGCTCTGCGGCTATCTTCTTCTCTCT
>JAQXPY010000042.1 GCA_029100885.1 Clostridiales bacterium
AATGGCCTCATTGACACACGCAGGTGCAGGAACATTAGGATTACCGAGGCTGAAGTCATAGACATTTTCAGCACCGATCTCAGCTTTTCTGCGGGCGCCGTATTCGGAAAGCTCTCTGATGCAGCTGCGGCTTAAGCCCCAACCAAGCGTTTTTTCTGGTAACATATCTTATCCTCCTGAAAGTGTAGATTATTTGTACAATCTGTTGTTGATCGATCATCTGTCCGGCACCCGGCAAAGTGATTTTTCTTCTGAATATCGTGCCGTGTGCTCCTGATGTGTCATGGTGTGTGCTGTTACTATTCAGCACCCGGTAAAATACATTCGCAATTCACTCGCCTTTGGCTCGCTTCTTGCTCATGTTTTTGCCGTCTGCTCCTCAGACCCGTCACGATCTCATACGGAAAAATATGCAGGCACATTTTTCCTACTGATATCGCGGCATGTGCTGAATAGTTACCGTTTTTTACAACTTGCTTCTGATGACGGTGCCGTTGGCAGTCTTAGGAAGCTCTGATCTGAACTCTACTATACGCGGATACCTGTAAGCAGCGGTATGTGTTTTGACATAGTTCTGTATCTCTTCCTTAAGATCGTCGGATGGCTCCTTATCGTCTATAAGAACCACGCTGGCCTTGACGACCTGTCCTCTTATTTCGTCAGGAACAGCCGATACTCCGCATTCCTTTACATAAGGAAGCTCCATGATGACGCTTTCCACCTCATAAGGACCTATACGGTAGCCCGAGCATTTGATAACATCATCGACTCTTCCGATCGGCCAGAAATAGCCGTCCTCATCCTTCCATGCCAGATCGCCTGTATGGAAATAACCGCCTGCAAATACCTTTGCGTTCGAATCCGGGGAGTTGTAGTAGCCTGTCATAAGTCCGATAGGCATGCCCTGACTTATGGAAATGCATATCTCGCCGGGTTCCCCGGTCTCTACCTCGTTAAGTTCGGTGTCAAGAAGACGGATATCGAAGATAGGATTGACCTTTCCTACAGCTCCGGCCTTAGGCGTCATGCCGATAAAGGAGCCGAGCAGAAGTGAGGTCTCCGTAAGTCCGTATCCTGTCATGATGGAAAGACCGGTCTCTTTCCTGAAGTGGTTGAATACTTCGGCGCTGAGGTTATCCCCGACGGAGCACACATGCTTAAGGGAAGACAGATCGAAGCTCTTCAGATCCTCATGTAGAAGAGCCCTGAACATGGATCCTGGAGCGGTAAACGAGGCGATCCTGTATCTTTCGATAAGCTTCAGAAGGTCAGAAGGCTTAATCTTTCTGAAATCATAGGCAAATACTCCCGATTCGCAGATCCACGGACCAAAGAGCTTTCCCCAAAGAGCCTTTGCCCAGGCGGTGTCGGAAAGACAGAAGCTTAACGTATCGGGCTCATTGCAGTTCCAGTAATAGCCTGTAACAAAATGCGCCAGCGGATATCTGCAGTCAAAGCAGGTCGCCTTTGGCATGCCGTCCGAGTAGGACTGGAATATCATCATCAGTGGATCACTGCCGCAGGCGGAATCTCTTGATCTCAAAAACCTTGCCGACATCCTGTCATATTCGGTATCGAAATCATACCAGCCATCAGGAGCGGAGCCTGCAGCTATCTTAATAAGAGACCTGCCGTATCTGGAAGCCGCACTGTCAATCTGTCCGGTTATAAAGCTGTCGCCGCAGGCTATGACTGCGCTTATGCCTGCCGCTCTGAACCTGTACAGGTAATCCTTCTCAAGCAGCTGGTCGATAACGGGAACGGCTACCGCACCGATCTTCTGGAGAGCTGTAATTATGATCCAGAAATGATAGGAACGACGCAGCACAAGCATGACACGATCTCCCTTTTTGATACCGAGGGAGGCAAGGTAATTGGCGGCACGTCCGCTCTTTTTCTTTATATCCTTAAATGTAAAACGGCGTTCCGTAAGGCCTTCGTCCAGATGAACGAGTGCTGTCTTATCAGGCTCTGTATCAGCGATCCTGTCAACGATATCAAAGGCAAAGTTGAACCTGTCGCTATTTTTGAAAAAAATACTTTCAAGTACGCCGCTGCCGGATTCCTTAGGCGATACAAAGTCCTCCCATACACGGCGGCGTCCGGTCTCCCTTGTAGCTGTAAGGACAGGAACCTGGGTACGCGCCTTTGAGAAGTCAATATCCTCCGGTGAGACCATAGCAGCTAAAAAAACACAGTCCTTACCGCCGGAGGCTATCATGCCGTGCGGAGCCGAGGAATCGTAAAATATCGTGTCCCCGGCATTCAGAACCTCTGTATGCTCGCCGATGCGGATCTTCAGACTGCCGCTGAGAATATAGTCAAATTCCTGACCTATGTGAGAGGAGACCTCTATAGGGAGGTTTTCCTTTTCCGGATCGTATTCAACAGTCACAATGAGCGGTTCCACCATTCTGTTTCGGAATTTTGAGGCAAGATTATGAACTGTCATGCCGTTGGCTCTGCTGACAGTACCGGTATCTCCTCCGCGGTTTACCGAGTATGAGCTCAGATTAGGCACAGCTCCTTCGATAAGCTCATTGATATCTACATTAAAGACCTGGGAGCAGGTATAGAGAAAAGCATAGTTCAGCTCATGCTCACCGTTTTCAAAGGCAGAATAGTCTTCCGCGGAAATACTTAAGATACCTGCCATATATTCCTTTGTAAAATTATGAATATGCCGCAGATCTCGGATACGCCTTCTGATATCAGATGAACTGAGATCAGGCATGGTTGTTTCAGACATGATCATTTCCTCTCAATCTTTGTTTGCCGAGGCTGTCCCCCTGCAGGAAACGTCCTTGGTATTATCTTATTTTATCATATGTGGAGTTATATATGTGGAGTATTTTTTCATTTATTCGTAAGAGGATCGGTGTTCAATGAGGGTGTGAATGATCTTCGCCGGTAACCAGATCGGATCACCGAAACTCATATAAAAACAGCCATCGGCCAATAAAGAGACTGATGGCTGCGGATGCTTATTATAGCGTAAATATTAATGATAATTATCCTTATTGGATTTAAAGCTTGTTTCTCTGGATCTTTCCGCTGACTGTCTTAGGCAGTGAATCGCGGAATACTACTATACGAGGATACTTGTAAGGAGCAGTCTTTTCCTTAACATAGTTCTGGATATCCTTCTTGAGCTCTTCTGTAGGCTCCGTACCCTTTACAAGCACGATGCTTGCCTTAACGACCTGACCTCTCGTCTCATCCGGCTCGGCGGATACTCCGCATTCTAAAACATAAGGAAGCTCCATGATGACAGACTCGATCTCGAAAGGTCCGATACGATAGCCGGAGGACTTGATGATGTCGTCGGTCCTGCCCACATACCAGAAGTATCCGTCCTCATCTCTCCATGCCAGATCGCCTGTGTGATACCAGCCGTCGTGCATAGCTCTCTTTGTGGTCTCGGGATCATTGTAATAGCCCTTGAAGAGTCCGCAAGGAGTACCCTTGGAATAGTTGATGACGATCTCGCCCGGCTCTCCTGTACCGACTGACTCCCCGTCGGAATTTACGAGGTCGATCTGATACATAGGACTCGGCTTGCCCATTGAGCCTGGCTTTGGAGTCATTCCTACGAAGTTTCCGACTGTCAGCGTTGTTTCTGTCTGTCCGAAGCCCTCCATGATGCTCAAGCCCGTAGCTTCCTTAAATCTGTCAAATACTTCAGGGTTCATCGCCTCACCGGCTATGCTGGCATGCTTGATGCTTGACAGATCGTATTTGCTGAGATCCTCCTTGATAAAGAAACGGTACATCGTAGGCGGAGCACAGAAGGTAGTGATATTGTATTTCGCGAACAGAGGAAGCAGATCGTCGGAATGGAATCTGTCGAAATCGTATACAAAGGTTGCTGCTCCGTTCATCCACTGACCGTAGATCTTCCCCCAGAGAGCCTTGCCCCAGCCTGTATCCGATATGGTGAAGTGGATGCCGTCAGGATCCACATCGTGCCAGTAACGGGCTGTTGCAAAATGACCGAGAGGATATTTGCAGCTGTGCTCCACAGCCTTCGGATACCCGGAGGTACCGGAGGAAAAGAGCATGAGCATGGTATCTTCTCCGCAGATGCATTCGCCTGTGCGGCGGTAACGGCTTGAATACATATCATATTCGTCATCGAAATCATGCCAGCCCTCTGCTTCGGCTCCCTCACAGAGACCGCCTGTCATGATCTTGAGCTCCACGGTAGGGCACTGAGGCAGAGCCTTTTCGACCTCCTCATGAACGGTGCCGAAGGAGGTGCAGACGACCGCCCTGACAGATGCCGCATTGAAGCGGTATTCCAGATCCTTTTTAAGCAGCTGGTCTGTGGCAGGTATGGCAACGGCTCCCAGCTTGTGCAGGCCTACGAGAATAGGCCAGAATTCCCAGTTTCTGCGAAGAAGCAGAAGCACCTTATCACCCTTTCTGATACCCTGTGCCTTGAAATAATTGGCTGCTCTGGCGCTCATTTTCTTCATATCGTTGAAGGTGAAGCGGCGCTCGTTCTTTTCACGGTCAAGGTGGAGCATGCACAGACGGTCAGGCTGCTCTTCGGCGACAGCGTCCACAACATCAAAGGCAAAATTAAAGTTTTCTGTATTCTTAAATACTAGCTTAGTCGGATAGCCTGCCTCATTCTCCTCTGTCTGTATAAAATCTTCGACGAAATTAGGCACAGGCTTGCGGTACACGGCAGGAGCTGTCTGAACAGAAGCACTGTTTCTCAGGTGACCGTCCTTCCATACTACCTCCGAACCCTCTTCAGGGAGAATGACTGAAAGGAATGTGACATCCTCTCCGTTGAGAGCTATCATTCCGTGAGGATTTGAAGAGCTGTAAAAGGCACTGTCACCCACATTAAGAATCTCTTCGTGTTCACCGATCTTAAGCTTCATAGAGCCCTTGAGTACTATATCGAATTCCTGACCGGAATGGGTGACCTGATGGATAGGAGCAGTTTGCTCCTCCTCGGAGTATTTGTATGTTACCCAATACGGATCTGCCTTACGGTTTTTGAAAAGAGGTGCAATGCTCTTGATCTCAATACCCGGCTCTACAGCTGTGATCTGTCCTTCACCGGCTCTTGTGATCTCATAGCCTGTAAGCCGCGGGCTGGTTCCCTCAAGCAGCTCCATCATTTCAACGCCGAACACATTGGCGCATTTGTGAATGAAGGAGAACGGAAGGTCTGCCTCACCCTGTTCGTAGAGCTCGTAATCCGAAAGGCTGAAGGCGGTAAGAGCAGCCATCTCCTCGGTGGAATATCCGCTGTCGAGACGGAGCTGTCTGATTCTCTCGGCTACCTCATGAAGCATTTTTCCTGTTGTTTCTGTCATTTCTTTTCCTCCGTATCAGTAAAGTATTGATGCAGGCATATAGAATGATTGAATGCAGTGACGGCGTCGGGCACTTACGTTTTATAAAAATGCCGAGCCCGGGCCGTATCTACGGGATAGAGCTGACCGGAATAGGAAACCGGATATAAAACAAAAAAGCCCGTCCCAAGAAAAAACCTTGAGACGAGCTGCTTATATGCATACCCGCGGTACCACTCAAATTGCGCTTTGACACGCCACTCATCAGACTCCTGCAAGTCCTGAGCACTAACGTAGCTTACACGTGAGACCCTACCCGGTATTCGCTCGGATCTCCGACTCGGAAGTGATGGATCATTGGGATGCCCTTCGCCCTGCTTCCAGCCAGTGACAGGTTCTCTGTTCTCCGGACGCTTCCCGATCGTCTTCGTCAATGTCTTTTGACACATTAAAGCACAAGAGCATTGATATGTCAATAAAAAATTTCGCAGGTGCGGGCTGGCGTTTTTGAAAGCGTTTTTGAAAGCGGGTTTGCCATCAGGTCTGAATGGGGATATAATCGATTTATCAATTGAGAAAATAATCAGGCTGCAAACGGAGATATATACAGTCTGCAAGGAGATATAATCAGGCTGCATACCGGGATTATGATAGTGGATATATTCAGAACTGACGGAGGTAATAATGGAGGCTGAAAGGATAAGAGAGCTGTCAGACAGGCTGCTTTTTGAAACTGAAAAGATAATAGTCGGAAAATCCGACAGAATAAGGCTCATGATAATGGCAGTACTTGCCGGAGGGCATGTGCTTATAGACGATCTTCCGGGGTTGGGCAAAACAACGTTGATCAAGGCACTTTCGGCAGCGCTTGGCTGTGAGTTCAGGAGAGTGCAGTTTGTGCCGGATCTGATGCCTTCGGATATTTCAGGAATGAGGATATTCAATCAGAGGACAGGAGCCTTCGAGCTGTCGGAGGGTCCTGTCATGACAAATATTCTGCTGGCAGACGAGATCAACAGAGCTATTCCGAGGACTCAGTCGGCTCTGCTGGAGGCAATGGAGGAGAGACAGGTCACCATTGACGGAGACTCCATCAGACTGCCGCAGCCGTTCATCGTGCTGGCTACTCAGAACCCGGTGGAGTCGGAAACTACATTTCCGCTTCCTGCAGCCCAGATGGACAGATTTCTTATCAGGCTGTCTATAGGCTATCCTTCTCATGAGGAGGAGCTGCGTATGCTTGGAGTGCTCGGAGACAGGATACCATTTGAAAGCGTTGAAGCAGTAACGAATGCCGGTGAGCTTTCAGTTCTTATAGGGGAGCTTTCGGAGGTGTCGGTGTCAGAAAAGGTTGCGGACTATATCGTAAGAATAACCGAGGCTACCAGACATAGCAACGAGCTTAGATCCGGCGCCAGCCCGAGAGCATCAAGGGCATTATATAAGGCTTCTAAGGTGTGGGCTGCTATGAAGGGCAGGGATTATGTTACACCTGATGATGTGAGAGAGCTGGCGCATCCTGTGCTGGAGCATAGACTGATCCTGTCATCCCAGGCCGCATTTTCCGGAAGAACCGCAGGAGATGTACTGGAAGAGATACTGAAGGGTACAGTTCCTCCGCCTGATGCGGACGGTATTCTCGGTATTGGATAGTCACAGCAGAATTAAACAGGGCAGGAATGCTTTTGAAAACAGGAACAAAAGAAATTATGAAACGTGGCAGGAACCCTTTTGCAAACATAATCAAAAGGAATTATGATACACGAATCAGACTTGTATCTATGAGATCTTCCTTCCTGACAGGAAAGGCTGTGGCGGTCTCGCTGCTCGCAGGCGGCGCGGCCTCTTTTGCGATGCACAGAACACAGCCTGGAATCGTCCTGATTTTTTTCGGAGCTGCGGCGCTTTTGTCCCGGAAAATGGCTCTTGACTCACTGAGGGATGTTGAATTTGAGGCAGAGGGAAGCAGATATGCAATGTTTCCGGACTCGGACTTCGAACTGATACTTAAGATAAATAATCATAAGGCTCTGCCGCTCATATGGCTGGAGGCGGCTTTCCCTGTAGAGGAGGATTCCCCTGTTCGTCCGGTAAACGAAGAGGATATATTTAGATCCGACGGACTCACCAGGGCGGATGAGGATCTGCCGGACTGTCCGATGCTGAGAATAAAGACAGCCTTTATTATGCCTTATCAGGAATTGAAGATAAAGGTTCCGATGAAGGCAGTAAGGAGAGGAATCTTCAGCTTTGATATGATCAGGCTGTATTCGGGAGACGGTCTCGGTCTTGCGCAGGCCGGTATGACAGCGGCAGCCCCTGGCAGAAGCTTTGCCGTATTTCCGAGACCGGCTGATGTGAGCACAGAGCTGTTTACCAGAAATCAATGGATGAGCAAGGGCGGCAGCAGAGGCTGTACGGAGGATCCGACTCTTATAAGAGGCACAAGAGAATATCAGACGGGCGATCAGTGGAAGCGCATAAACTGGAGGATGACTGCAAGGGGACTGCCTCTGACGGTCAATCTCCCGGAAATGATACTGCCTGCGTCGTCCCATTTTATTGTAGACGGTGAGAGCTTTGGAGGGACTGAGCCGCTAAGAGAGGAATTTGAACAGATGCTGGGCATTCTGTCCGGAATCATCCTCAGACTGGATGAAATGGGGCTCTCCTGTGGACTTACTCTGCCGGATTCTCTGCGTGGCAGAGGACAGACTCTGGATGCGGGAACAGATCCTGTGGGGCTTTTGTATGCATTAGCCGAATATGAGTTGAAAATGCCGGTATATGATGAAAATAACGAATATATTCCGTCGGCATCGTTTTTTGACAAAAGGAGACTTATGAGGAGCATATCCTCGTCAGGTGCGGTTTATTATTTTACGGAAAATGCTTCCGCTGCCGATAAAGAAATCATAAGGATGGCAGAAGGAAGGATAATGCTGATAACATCAAGACAGCCGTCGGAAAAGGAGATCAGGTCCTCCGGCTGCAGAATAGTACCGTTTTCCGCGATACTCAGAAAGAAGTGACAGTACACTGACATTGCGGTAATACGGAGTAATTGGAGAAGAAGTCGTCGGCAATGCAGAGATATGGCAAAAACATGGAGGATGGAAATTGGGTTCGGACAGAACTGAAAACATAAAGACGGCAGCTGCACTGTACTGCGATGTGGTGCTGTATTTTTCCTTTTTGGTATTGAGAGATACCTTTGCAGGCGCGGGAGGTCATTCCGGAAGGGCGCTTGCGGTCTGGCTGCTTTCGGCAATGCTGGTGTATGGAGTGAACTGCCGGCTGCTGAAGAAGGAAAGGGAGCTTGGGAGCCTGATCGTTGCAAATCTTGCTATCGGAGTTCCTGCTGCCGCTGCGGTATTTTATATGATGGGACCCTATGCTTCACTCTGGCAGATGGCATTTACGGCAGTCGGCATCATATTTATACATTGCCGCATCGTGAACCGTTTTTTTGATCGCGTTACTGTGGACGGATGTATCAGGGCCTTTGAAGTGTCAGTCTGTCTTATTACAGGCTATGTGCTTTTTAAAAGCCTCTATGAAATAGATGCTTCTACAGGTCCGTTTCTGATGTCTTCGGTGATCGCTTCGGTGGCATCGGTGATCGCTGCAAGACTGGAAAATGCTGAAAACCTCGGATCCGGACAGGGCAGGGCCGGACTCCTCGTTGTTTTTTCGCTGATTGCCGCGCTGGCAGCCGCCTGTACTCTCTTCGGTGTATATTTTTCCGATACTGCGGGGGAAATCATAAGAGGGTCTGCAGCAACGGCAGCGGGAATAGCAGCCACGGTGATGAGGCTTCTCGGAAAGCTCGTAACGGCACTTCTGATGCTGCTTCCGGAGGGGGAATACGGAGAGTATATTCAGGAGCCTCAGCAGAGCATTGGCCTGACGGCTGAGGAGCTGCCGGAGCTAAGCTATGATCCCGGTCCTGCAGCGGTGCTGCTTGCAGCTGCGTTAGTGTCAGCGGCGCTTATCTGCGCCTTTCTGAAGCTCAGGCACCTGAAGCTGTCAGTACACAAAAAAAGACCTGTGCGTAAAGCTGCAAAGGCAGAATCGACAGGTTTTGCCGGAATGATCCGGCATATGCTTGAAGCTGTCCGCAGATCATTAAGGAGATTGATCGGAAGGCTTAGTATCAGAAATACTCCTGCGGGATCCGCTTTGTCCGCAGAGCGGATACTTAAGTATACACGGTATTCAAAGTCGGAGGGAGAAACATATCCTGCCTATATGCGCAGACTTGCGGACGAGCTGAAGGCTGAGGACGTAAATCAGGCATCAATGCTGCTTGTGAGACTGGCCGACGAATTTGACAGGCAGTTTTTTGCAGGTGCCGCTCCGGTCACCTTGAGCCGGACCGAAACAGCCGTCATAAAACGTGCGGTCAGACAGCTTGCGATTGCTGCACGAGCTGACAGCAGCGAAACAGAATGACCGGAACAGAACAGAATGAGCTGAACCGTATAGAATAAAATAATCCGAACGGCGGGGCTCACAGCTTATTATGAAAGACTCCTTCAGGGTATGATAACGGGAGAGCGCTCATATTCATTGGATGACAGTGCAGCCTGATAATACAGATTACTGAATCGGATCTCCTGTTTTAAAAGCTCTCTGTGGTCAGCGGTCTTGGTTATAACGGGCACTGAGGCGGCAGCCTTCAGCAGCGATAGAAGTCCGGCGGAGGAACGACGAAAACCAAGTATTTTCAGATAAGAGATCATGCCTTCGCTTATGGCGGAGGCTTTTTCCTTATCGGTGATTCCTATGGCAGCAGCCAGCAGGGCTCTTGAAATACGGGTATATGTATACTGCTTTGTCTTTGTATCCAGGACACGTTCGGTGAAGCTCAGAGAAAGGTCTGCTCTGTTGACAAGCCGTCGGGCAATGTCCGGAGAGATTCCCGCGTATTGCTCTAACGGCAGACCGAGATAGGCTGCGTCCAGCAGAACCTTTGAGAGGACTAATGAAAAGGCGTCAGGATATACGGGTGATGCAGCACGGTACAGCCTTTCCGCTTCATGAGGAATAAAACTGCCGAGGCTATCTGCAGCAGAAGACTTCAGGATTTTTCTCAGGTATGTGGCAGAACAGTAGCGTGAGTCTGCAGAATACTCCATGGAATAATTATCACCGACTCTTGCTATGGCAATGGGCGTTATTCTGTGTTCCGGATCATATTTTTTCAGAGCTCTCAGATATTCTGCCGCAAGGATGTTGTTGGCTGAAGAGATCCCGGGGATCTCTCTTCCGCCGAAAAATGCGGCGGCACGGGAAACAGCCTTAGGGTATGTATACCCGGATCTTAACAGCTCTCTTATATATTCAGAGGCTTCCGGCGACTCGTCATCCAGAAGCTCAGCATAGCCTTCGAGCTCTCTGAGAGTAATTCCCTCCTCGGTTCCGAAGCATAGGAAGTCTGCTATGCCTGATAAAAGAGCTGTTTTTACTCCGGCCTGCGCAAATTCACCGGCAGGAGCAGTGGAAAACAGTGTAGGAAGCTCTATTACAAGATCTGCATAGCCATCGGCGCCGTCTCCCTTAAGAGCGGCAGCTGTCCGGATATATTTGTCAAATACAGCAGGCTCTCCCCGCTGTACGTAATTGCCGCTCATTATGGCAATGATATGATCCGCGCCCAGCTCTTTTCTTATCTTACCGAGCAGATAGGCGTGGCCGTTATGAAAAGGATTGAATTCACATATTACAGCAGCGATCCTCAAAGCTTCTGAAACCTCCTCACGGACATATGATCATTATGTGATCCGAAGTGTTAATACAGTCTGAAGGTTTATGACTTTTTAACGGTTCGGAACATTTCGGGACATTAATTTCATTTTCAGTTATACTATTAAAATATATTATTAGAATATACTATATCAGTTATCAAATATCAAAAAGAAAGGAGCGGATCAGAGACGCACCGACGATCCGCAATATATGGATATGGATTCAAAACTATATTATATTCTTGCGTATTTTATCCTCTATTCTTTTCTTGGCTGGTGTCTGGAGGTGGCGTTCAATGCGGTGACTTCGGGAAGGATCGTAAACAGGGGCTTTCTGAACGGACCTCTGTGCCCGATATACGGCTTCGGAATGACGGCTGTCATTCTCATACTTACACCGGTCAAGGACAATCTGCTGCTGCTGTTTTTTGGAGGAGCCATGTTTGCAACGCTTATCGAGCTTGCCGGAGGCTTCATACTGCTGAAGCTTTTTTCAATGAGATGGTGGGATTATACGAACGAGCCCTTTAATCTCGGAGGCTACATCTGCCTCAGGTTTTCCGCAGCATGGGGTATATGTATACTATTTGCTATGAAGATAATACATCCTGTGGTTGAGCTGAATGTTTATCTGCTGGACGGATTTATCGGACACTTCCTTCTGATCGCCGCATATCTGGTGTTTGCGGCTGATCTTGCGGCAACTGTTATGACCATAACCAAGCTCAATAAAAGACTTTCGAGGCTTAATGAGTTCTCTCATGATATACGTTCCTTCAGTGATGAGCTGACGGATAAAATAGGAAAAACTGCATTTGATGCCAATATCAGGTATCAGAGGGGAAGAGTTCAGGCGGCACTTGGCATGGCGGAGCTTGAGGAGGAGCTGGACGAATTAAGAGACAGGATCGATACAGACAGAGCTCGCAAAAGGTCTGAGCTGCGCTTAAGAACAGAAGAGATCAGGGACAGGGTAGAGGAATCCTTTGAAAGCATTTTCGAAGAAACAGCGGAAAGGATCAGAAAACACAAGCACTTCGGATACGGAAGACTCTTAAGAGCATTTCCGGATGCGAAGCATGCGCAGTACAATGAAGAGCTGAGGAGGCTGATAATGGCAATTAATGTTCAGTCCGGGGAGACAGAATATGTAAAGTCTGCAGAGAAAAAAAACACACAAGACAGGGAAGCGGATGATGTACAGGGAGAAGAGACAGATGTACGATCTGCTCCCGAAGAGGCCCAGAAATCGTCAAAAACAGGAACCGTAATATGCTTCGGGGATTCCAATACATACGGCTATGATCCGTATACAGGCAGTCGGTATCCGTCATCAGTCAGATGGACAGATATCATCGAAAGAGAGACAGGTATAAAAACGGTAAATGCAGGTCTTAACGGCAGACAGATACCCCATACTCCGTATGAGCTATCCGAGCTTATTTCCTATTTAGACAAGGCGGCAGAGGGAGCCTATGATGCTCCGGTGATGCTGTGGATAATGCTGGGTACAAATGATATTCAGATGAACTATGGTTACACAGCCGAAAAGGCGGTCGAAAGGATGAGAAGCCTTCTTACGGAGCTTATGAAACACAGAGCAGTCAGAGAACAGACAGTGAAGCTATGCGTTATCAGCCCTGCAGGTGTAAGAGAGGGCTCCTGGTCAGACAGCCGGTGCGTGACAGAGATCGACAGGCTCCGGGGGCTTCTGCAGATGCTGTGCGGAGAGCTGGGGCTTTGCTTTGCGGATCTCGGAGGAGAACCGATAGAGCTTGGTCCCGACGGAGATCATTTTACTCCTGCCGGGCATCGCAGAGCGGCGGATTTTATGATGCAGACGCTTGTGTTACAAAATTAACAAATACAGATGCCGTTCCTGTTGTATTTTTGTGTATTTTTATCGCTTTTTCCAAAAAGAATATTGTAATTAAAGAAAAAAATGTTAAACTTTTTAAATATAAGTTAAGTATGGTGATTGCAGAAAGATAACAATGAAGTCTGAATTCTGGGAAAAAATGTTATACGGACCGAGACGTATCCTTGTTACCGGTCATTTCGGAAGCGGGAAGACAGAGTTTTCTGTTTCTCTCGCTTTTGCACTTGCTGAAAGGATGTCAGTCGCAGGAAACAGAGTAAATGACACAACGGGAGCGATCGTTCCGGGTGCCTCCGGGACAGGAGCTGCAGTGGATGATGCCGTGTACGGGCGGCCGCTCAGGGAGAGCAGGCTGGCTCTTGCCGATCTGGATATAGAAAACCCATATTTCAGAAGCCGTGAGCGTCAGGATGAGTTGAATGCCGCAGGCGTCAGAGTCTATTCCGATCCCTTTAACGGCAGAAACGGGTCGGAGCTTCAGGTCATCAGCGCCTCAGTCCTGGCTCCTGTACAGGATCCGGAATGCCGCATAATCATCGACACCGGCGGAGACAAGTCGGGAGCCATGGTCCTCAATCAGTTCAGCAGACATTTCGGAGATGATTATCAGCTCTTAAGCGTGGTCAACTGCAACAGACCGGGAACCGATACACCGGAAAAGGCTGCCGTTCAGATTCGGGAAGCCCAGGCTGTGACCGGTCTTAAGGTCACCGGACTTGTTTCAAACGCTCATTTTATCAGATATACTTCGGCAGAGGATGTTTTGCATGGTCTTGATTTTACTATGAAGGTCTCAGAGCTTACCGGAATCCCGGTTCTGTGTGCCTGTGCCATGGATTCTGTCTGTTCGGAGGTCCGGAAGGCTGTTTCCGAGGGCAAAGCGGAGCTTAAGGGTGCGGAGCTTTTCAGGATCGGCATGTATATGAGAGAGTCATACCTCGATAAGAGAGTATAAATTTTAATGAAAACCATTCTTCTTTAAAATATCAGAAAGGAGTTCAGGTAATGAAAAGAAGATTTAAAGTACTTTTCAACAAGGAGAAATGCAAGGGCTGTGAGCTGTGTATTTCCTTCTGTCCTAAGAAGATACTGGGTCTGGATCCTGAGGTGAATTCCAAGGGCTATCATCCTGCCGGTATTATCAACGAGGAGGAATGCATAGGCTGCCGGAGCTGTGCGACCATGTGTCCTGACTGCTGCATTACCATTCAGGAGATTGAGGAGGCATAATTATGAGCAAGGTTTTAATGAAAGGAAATGAGGCATTTGCGGAGGCTGCTATCAGAGGCGGCTGTAAATGCTACTTTGGTTACCCTATCACTCCTCAGAACGAGGTTCCCGAGTACATGAGCCATGAGCTGCCTAAGGCAGGCGGAGCATTTATTCAGGCCGAGAGCGAGCTGGCTGCCGTCAATATGGCGTATGGCGCAGCTGCCAGCGGAGGAAGAGTATTTATATCTACCAGTTCTCCGGGACTTGCGCTTATGCAGGAGGGACTTGGCTTTATCTGCTCCTGTGAGGTTCCGCTGGTCGTTATGAATGTTTCAAGAGGCGGTCCCGGTGTCGGAGGTATTCAGCCAGGTCAGGCGGACTATTTCCAGGTCACCAGAGGCGGATACAACGGTGATGCAAGGATTCCGGTTTTTGCCCCTGCAAATATTCAGGAGAGCGTGGATCTTATTTATGAATGCTTTGATATCGCCGAGAAATACCGCAATCCTGTTGTCATCTTTGCCGACGGTATGCTCGGTCAGATGATGGAGCCGGTAGAGCTTCCGGAGCACAAGGGAATCCTTCCTGAGGATAAGATCTCAGAGGTCAAGCCATGGGCTATTACCGGAACCGATAATCATGAGGGAAGAAACGTTATCTATTCGCTCAGACTTCAGCCTGATGTGCTCGAGAATCATGTACACCATATGTTTGAAAAGTATGCAGAGGCTGAGAGGGAGCTGGTACGCTATAAGACTGTCGGTCTTGAGGATGCGGAGATCGTATTTGTTGCATTCGGAACTATGTCCAGGATCTGCGCAGAGGCTATTGAGCTTCTTGAGGAGCAGGGAGTTAAGGCCGGTCTTATCAGACCGATAAGCCTGTGGCCGTTCCCTAAGGCCGCCTTTGATGAGATCGGAGCAAAGACAAAGCTCGTTATTTCCACAGAGCTTTCCATGGGACAGATGATCGAGGATGTAAAGATGGCATGTGCCGGAAGATGGCCGGTGGGTCTTATCAACCGTACAGGCGGAATCGTTCCGTCTTCAAGAGAGGTTGCGGACCGTGCTCTCAAAGCCCTTCAGGAGGTGAAATAAATGAAGACGATATTTGAGCCTACAAAGGGAATGCTCCCTGTTGATACAAGCTACTGCCCTGGATGCACTCACGGAATCGCTCACCGCATTATCATGGAGGTCCTTGAGGAGAGAGGAGATCTCGGCAAGACTATCGGAGTGGTTCCGATCGGATGCTCCATCAATGCACATCATTTTATGAATATCGATATGTGCGAGTCTACCCACGGAAGAGCTCCGGCAATTGCTTCAGGTATCAGAAGAGTACATCCGGACAAGGTGATCTTCACCTATCAGGGTGACGGAGATCTGGCATCTATCGGTGCGGGAGAGATTATACATGCCGCCCACAGAGGCGAAAAGTTTACCACCTTCTTTATCAATAACGGTATCTACGGCATGACCGGAGGACAGATGGCTCCGACCACCCTTATCGGACAGAAGGCTACCACCTGTGTTGACGGAAGAACCGTAGAGCAGGCGGGCAAGCCTCTCAGAATGTGTGAGATCATTTCTCAGATAGACTGTGCTGTATTTGTAGAAAGGGTCATGCTCAACAACCCTGCAAATGTCCGCAAGGCAAAGGAGGTTGTCCGCAAGGCTCTCGAGATCCAGGATGCCCGTCTCGGCTTTACCTTTGTCGAATTCCTGAGCTCCTGCCCAACCAACTGGGGCCTGACTCCTGTGGATTCTCTGAAGTTCATTGAGAAGGACATGGCTGAGTATTATCCAGTTAAAAACTTTAAGACACCGGAGGGATTTTGATTATGAAAAAGAAGATGTTCTTTGCAGGAAGCGGAGGACAGGGGGCCCTCGCAATTGGTCAGATGATAGCAAAAGCAGGTATGGAAGAAGGAAATGAAGTCACATGGCTTCCTTCCTACGGCCCGGAAATGAGAGGCGGTACGGCAAACTGTACGGTGATAGTATCTGACAAGCCTATCAGCTGTCCGCTCATCAATGATGCCGATGTTCTGGTTGCCATGAATCTGCCGTCGCTCAGAAAATTTGAATCCATGGTCAATCCGGGCGGTTATATTTTTATCAACAGCTCCATGGTTCCGGAGACCTCGACACGTACAGATGTCAAGGTTATCGAAATTCCGGCAAACGAAAAGGCTGTGGAGATCGGGAATGACAGGGCGGCAAACATCGTCATGCTCGGTGCGATCCTTGCGGAGACAGGCTGCTGTAAAAAGGAGACTATCCTTCATCAGATGGAGAAGATGTTCTCCGGCAGAAAGGCAAAGTTCCTTCCTGCAAATATCGCGGCGCTGGAGCTCTACTGCAAATGATCTGCTGCAAACCTTATAAACATATTTTGCATATAATTGTTTTATTTTCTCAGGAGGAAAATTATGGCAGGAAAAAAGATGACAGTCATTGACTTTCAGAAGTACAAGGACGAGGGAAAAAAGTTCAGCTTCGTAACAGCATATGACTATACAACAGCTTCTATTATCAATGATTCGGATGTTGAGGTCATCCTCGTAGGTGATTCCCTTGGAATGATCATGCTTGGTTATGATTCTACCGTTCCGGTAACACTGGATGATGTTATTCATCATGCGAAGCCTGTTGTTAAGGGTGCTCCTGATAAGTTTATTATCGGTGACATGCCGTTCGGCTCATACAATGTCAGCATCGAAGAGGCTATCAGAAATGCAAACCGCATGGTCAAGGAGACAGGCTGCGATTGTATTAAGCTGGAGGGAGGCGTTGAGATGGCAGACACCATCCGTGCCCTCGTTAAGGCCGGAATCAATGTTATGGGTCATATAGGTATGACTCCTCAGACAGCTACCTCCTTCGGCGGCTTCAAGGTTCAGGGAGGAACTCCTGAGTCAGCAAGAAAGCTTATCGAGGATGCCAAGGCTCTTCAGGACGCAGGCGTTTTCTCTATCGTAGTCGAGTGTGTTCCGAGCGTTGTTGCCAAGGCTATGCAGGAAGAGGTAAGAGTACCTATACTTGGAATCGGTGCCGGTCCTGATGTTGACTGTCAGGTTCTTGTTACACAGGATCTTTTAGGAATGTACGGCGACTTCAAGCCTAAGTTCGTAAAGCAGTTTGCGCATATCCGTGAGGAGATGGTTAGAGGACTCAACCAGTTCCATGAGGAGACTATCAGCGGAGAGTTCCCGACACCTGAGTTTAGCTTCAACAAGGCTGTGGATATCCCTAAGGTATATGGCGGCTGATATTAATATTTTGCCGGATTTTTTATTTGAAAACTGCGGCAGCGTGACTATATCCGGGGCTGGGCTTCAGTCCCGGATGTAGCTGCATAATAGTGCGAGCTCTGAAAGGTATTATTTCGAATGTCTGACCACATTTTTGATAGTCGCAAGCTGTTGTGTCTGTCAGAGCTGCTGCGAAAAAGCAACATCAAGTAACAGTTCCACAGAAACTGTTGCGGTTTTTAAGAAAAAGGGGATATAAAGAATTGTTAGGGGATAAGGTTAGGGAAGCCAGAAAGAGCAAGCATATTACGCTTGAACAGCTGGCCGAGGCAAGCGGACTGACTGCAAGTTATATTTCGCAGTTGGAAAGGAATCTGACAGAGCCTTCTATTTCTTCGCTAAGAAAGATAGCCCAGGAGCTGCAGATGCCGATTTATGCTTTTCTTGAAGAGGAGAGTCCGCAGACATTTGTGATCAGAAGGGGAAGGAGAAAGTCCCTGAGACTTGAGCAGAGCGGAATAGAGTATGAGTACCTTACTCCTCTGGGTGCAAATCGCAATCCGATGATGGAGATAGTGGAGTTCAAGCTCAAGCCGGGCAAATGGACAAATGATGACTATCTGCGTCATTCACTTTCCGAGGAGTGCATAGTTGTTCTTGAAGGCGCGCTGACTGTTGACTGCGTGGACCAGACTTATATTCTGGAGCAGGGTGACAGCATTTACCTGAACAACAATACACCGCACAATATTTATAATCACACTGATAAAAATGCCGCAGCGCTGTTTTTTGCAACGCCGCCGGTTTTGTAAGGAGGAAAAAGCAATGAAGATCGGATTTCTCGGTTGCGGAGCTATCGGAAGCATCTATGCAGGTTATCTGACAAAGGCTCATGAGGTATGCGTGGTTGATACCTTTGCACCGGTCATCGAAGCAGTAAAAAAAGACGGAATTCTTATTGACGAATGTGTACCGGGATCGGGAAGCGGAGAAACAGTCTCATTCAGACCTGCAATGGCATCTACCGATCCGAAGGAGATTGGAGTTGTAGATATTCTTATCGTCTTTGTAAGATATATGTTCCTTGAGGCTGCCTGCAGAAATGCACTCCCTATGATAGGACCTGACACTGTGGTAGTAACACTTCAGAACGGTATCGGCAACTATGATGAGATCGCAAAGGTCGTTCCTGAGGATCAGATCGTAATAGGAAACACAGCCTTCGGCTCCACCGGCTTAGCCCCGGGACATGTAAAGCATACAGGAACCGGAACCACATTCATGGGAACTCTTGCAGCGCCTATCGAAAAGGCAGAGAAGGCTGCGGCAGCACTCAGAGAGGCCGGTTTTGAGGTGGTAGTCAAGGAAAATGTTATGGAGGTCATCTGGCATAAGGCTTTTGCCAATGTTGCTATCAATGCTATTACAGCTCTGATGGATCAGACTAACATTTTCATCAACGACAATCAGTATGCCAGAGAGGCTGCAAGACTTCTGGTGGAGGAGGCTCTTGATGTTGCCATTGCCAGCGGCTGCAGGTTTGACAGGGAAGCGGAGCTTGCGCATGCCTATGAGATCGCTGTGGCTACAGGTACGAACAGATCCTCAACGCTTCAGGATGTTACACACCAGAAGGAGACTGAGATCAGGATCATCAACGGAGCGGTCTCCAGGATCGGACGCCAGTACGGGATCCCTACTCCGTATAACGATATGATCTGTCAGCTTATGCTTGCAAAGCAGTCAATTTATCTCGGCAGATAATTGTAATAACACAGACTGCCGGTCTCTTCGCGCCCATACCTGCTGCAGGTCAGCCGGCACGAAGAGACGCGGTCACTGATTTACTTCATTTACGGAGGATTATTAAATCATGTTTCAGATCATGAGTGCCAGAGAGGCAGTGAGCCTCATCAAGGACGGCGATGTAATCGGTCTTAATTCATTCGTAGGTATTGCGAATCCTGAAAAGATTCATGATGCGATCACCGAGAGCTTCAGAGAAACAGGCTCACCGAAGAATCTGACCCTCGTATCCGCTTCCGGTTTCGGAACCTTTGATCCAAACAGAAGTGCGGAAAACTATATCCGTGAAGGAGCTGTAAGCAGGATCATCTGCGGCCATTACGGAGCAATGCCAAGCACAAAGAGGCTGGTTCTGGAGGACAAATTTGAGGCTTATAACATACCTCTAGGTCCGATGTCCCATACCATGCGTGCCCAGGCAGGCGGACATGACGGCTATCTCAGCAAGGTAGGCCTCGGGATTTTTGTGGATCCGAGAGTGGAGGGTCCGGGACTCAACAGCATTTCCCGGGACAAATCCCTTGTCAAGGTTGTTGATGTGGACGGAGAGGAGTATCTTCAGTACAGACTTCCTGCATTTAATGTAGCCATAATCAAGGCCAGCAGCGTGGACGCATACGGAAATATTTCCTTTGAGGACGAGTACTGTACGATTGATGCTCTTTCCATTGCTCAGCTCACAAAGCGAAACAAGGGAAAGGTAATAGTTCAGGTCGACAGGGTAAAGCATGATTTCAGCAGACCGAGGGATGTCATCATTCCGGCTGTATTCGTGGATGCGGTAGTGGTATGTGAGCCTGAGACCTCCAGCGATGCCAACGGAACACTTTCAGGAAACATTCATGTTCCGTCAACTCATATGCAGTATTGGTACAGAAGGCTTTCCGATCAGAATGCCAAGAGCGGAAAAGCAAGAAGTGATTTTTCGGCTGATATTATCGGCAGAAGAGCGGCGAAGGAGCTGAAGAGGGGAGACATCGTTAATATCGGTGTAGGTATCCCTGAGATGGTCAGCAAATATGCAGCTGCAGGAGGTATCCTTCAGGATCTTACACTTTCTGTTGAGTCAGGAGGAACAGGCGGTCTTCCTGCCGGCGGACTTGACTTCGGAGCAATGATAGGCGCAGGAACCATCTGTGATATGGCGAACCAGTTTGATTTTTATGACGGAGGCGGTCTTGATATCTGCTTCATGGGCGGTTTAGAGATGGACAGGTTCGGAAATGTCAACTCACACAGAGGCGCTGATCAGGTCTCCGGTATCGGCGGCTTCGGAAATATTACTGCTGCGACTCGCAATGTGGTCTTCTGCTTTACCTTCAATACAAAGGGACTTAATGTTACCGAGGAGAACGGAAAAGTTGTGATCAATTCCGAGGGAAGCATTCCAAAGCTTGTTGAGAAGGTCAGAAGCATCAGCTTTTCCGGAGAGAGAGCCATTAAGAACGGACAGCATGTTATCTATGTAACGGAGCGATGCGTATTTGAGCTGAAGCCGGAGGGTCTGACGCTTATTGAGGTGTATCCGGGCATAGATGCACAGAAGGATATCTTTGACAGGCTTCCTTTCAAGGTAATTGACGGCAGACAGTGATGCTGCCGATGCCGGATATCGCCGGTGATAACGGCAGGAGCAATAATGCTTAGTCTATCGGCCGTCCGACAGTGCTGGATTTGTCAAATTCAATAAAAATATGATTTTTTTCTTGACAATTCTTCCTCGGATACTATAATGAAAAACAAGTTTTAGTAAGCGGTTCAAGGAGAAAACAGTGAGTAGATTATTTACTGCAAACATCATTATCGTCGTGAAGGGTGTCGTGATCGAGACTCTTAATTCGTAAGCAATGGAAACGACGATACCGCTATAAATGTATTTTATGACCTCGTTTCCGCAACGAGGTCTTTTCATTTTCAAGAGAGGAAGGAAATCATCATGGAAATTAAAATCACAAGAACAGAAAATCCCGGACAGAAGCCTGCAGATGAGTCAAAGCTCGGCTTCGGTAAGATCTTTACAGATCATATGTTCATCTATGACTGGGACGATCAGATCGGTTGGCACGATGCCAGAATAGTACCTTTCGGAAGCCTTGAGCTTCATCCGGCAGCTACTGTATTCCATTATGCTCTCGAGGTTTTTGAGGGACTTAAGGCATACAGAACAGCTGATGGAACAGTACAGCTTTTCAGACCTGACGAGAACGCAAAGCGTATGATCAATTCAGCAGAGAGAATCGGCCTTCCTCCTGTCCCTGTTGATGATTTCGTACAGGCTGTCAAGACACTTATTTCCGTTGACAAGGACTGGTGTCCGCATTCAGACGGATGTTCTCTGTATATCAGACCGTTCCTGTTCGGTACCGATGCCAGCGTAGGACTTCATACTCTTCATTCAGCTAAGTTTGTAATTATCGTGGCTCCGTCAGGCGCTTATTACGCAAACGGAATCAATCCTGTTGACATCATGATCGAGACAGAGGATGTAAGAGCTGTAAGAGGCGGTACAGGATACACAAAGTGCGGAGGAAACTACGCGGCTGCCCAGAGAGCAACAGTTGAGGCCGAGAAGAAGGGCTTCTCTCAGGTACTGTGGCTGGACGGAGTTGAGCGTAAGTATATTGAAGAAGTAGGTTCCATGAACATTATGTTCAAGATCGACGGAAAAGTGGTTACTCCGAGCATCGAGGAGAAGACGGTTCTTCCGGGCATTACCAGAAAGAGTATGCTGGAGGTGCTTCGCGACAGGGGATTTGCTGTTGAGGAGCGCAAGATCAGTATTGAAGAGATCGAAGAGGCTGCCAAGGCAGGAAAGTTAGAGGAGGCCTGGGGTACAGGCACGGCTGCTGTCGTTTCTCCTGTAGGAAGACTTCAGATAGACGGTGTTGATTATATTATCAATAACGGAAAGATAGGCGAAGTTACACATATGCTTTACAATACACTTACGGGTATTCAGTGGGGCAAGATCGAAGATACGTACGGCTGGACAGTAAAGGTTGACTGATCTTTATTATTTTTATATAGTAATTACAAAAATGAGGCGGGCAGTATTGATCCGCCTCCTTCTGTATTTTTCAGACGTCCCCTAAGGAGAAAGGAACGAATAATATGGATAAAATGATCATAACAGTAGTCGGCAAAGACACCATAGGCATTATCGCAAAGGTCTGCACGTATCTTTCAGACAATAATATCAACATCCTCGACATTTCGCAGACTATCGTTGACGAGTTTTTCAATATGATCGTTATCGCCGATATGTCGAAAAGCACCCGCGAATTTGCTGCTATTGCCGATGAGCTGAGAAAGCTGGGAGAGGATATGGGTCTTCGCATTCTGGCACAGAAGGAAGAGATCTTTACAAAGATGCACAGAATCTGAGACGGAAGGGTATTAAAATGATCAGTATTAATGAGGTTCTTGAAACCAATAAGATGATAGAAAGAGATCTTCTTGATGTCCGTACTATTACTCTCGGTATCAGTCTTCTGGACTGTGCGGATACGGATCTTCATAGACTCAATGAAAATATCTACAATAAGATAACACGTTTGGGCAGGGATCTGGTCAGAACCGGTGATGAGATTGCCGGTGATTTCGGTATTCCTATAGTAAACAAGCGTGTTTCGGTCACACCGGTCGCTCTGGTGGGCGCAGGAGCCTGCAGGTGCGCGGATGATTTTGTATCTGTCGCAAAGACTCTCGACAGAGCGGCAAAGGCAATTGGGATCAACTTCCTCGGAGGATATTCTGCACTTGTCAACAAGGGAATGACCGAAGCCGACAGGCTGCTGATAGAGTCCATACCACGGGCTCTTTCAGAGACGGATTTTGTCTGCTCCTCCGTAAATGTAGGCTCCACAAAGACAGGTATCGATATGGATGCGGTAAGACTGATGGGAAAGGTCATCAAACAGACCTCAGAACTTACGGCTGACAGGGATTCGATCGGATGTGCCAAGCTGGTAGTATTTTGTAATGCACCTGATGACAATCCGTTTATGGCGGGAGCCTTTCACGGAGTTACCGAGGGAGATGCGGTGATAAATGTAGGAGTCAGCGGACCGGGAGTTGTCAAGGCAGCCCTTTCCAAGGTCAGAGGAGAGAGCTTTGAGGTGCTGTGCGAGACTATAAAAAAGACGGCCTTCAAGGTTACAAGAGTCGGACAGCTCGTTGCTAAGGAGGCGGCTTCCAGATTAAATGTCCCGTTCGGTATCGTAGACCTGTCACTGGCTCCTACTCCGGCGGTAGGAGATTCGGTCGCGGAGATTCTTGAGGAGATAGGTCTGGAGAGGACAGGCGCGCCGGGAACTACAGCAGCGCTTGCCATACTTAACGATCAGGTCAAGAAGGGCGGAGTCATGGCATCCTCATATGTAGGAGGGCTTTCGGGGGCATTTATTCCGGTAAGTGAGGATCAGAGCATGATAGATGCTGTTGAGGCCGGTGCATTGAGCCTGGAGAAGCTGGAGGCCATGACCTGTGTATGCTCAGTCGGTCTTGATATGATAGCGATCCCGGGTGATACCTCCGCAGCCACGATATCCGGCATTATTGCCGACGAGGCAGCTATAGGCATGATCAATCAGAAAACAACCGCTGTCAGACTTATACCTGTTGCGGGAAAGAATGTTGGTGATAAGGCTGTGTTCGGCGGTCTGCTTGGATATGCTCCTATTATGGCAGTAAACAGCTTTTCCTGTGAGGCTTTTGTTAACAGAAAGGGCAGGATCCCTGCACCGATCCACAGCTTTAAAAACTGATATGGCAGGGCTGGCATTTTTTGATCTGGACGGAACCCTGCTGGATAACGACAGAGACATCATTCCCGAAAGCTCGCTAAAGGCTTTGGAGCTTCTGAGAAGAGGCGGATGGAGAATAGTATTGTCCACCGGCAGGGATATGGATACTCATTACAGTATAAGATATCGTAGTATTGTCAGACCGGATGCGGTGATACATCAGAACGGCGGCAAGGTAACGGTGGGCGATAAGCTGTTGTATAAGCATGTTATGGATAAGAAGCTGCTGTCAGAGATCCTTTCCTTTTGCAGGGAAAAGGGCTTCTGTATGGGAAGCTCTGTGGGAGATAAGGATTATTTTATCAATCCTGAAAAGAAAACTGCCGCAGACAGAGCCTATAACCGCTTTATAGAGAGACATTTCGTTCCCTTTGAAGGACTTCTTGATCCGGATATAGAGGTGGTAGGATTATCCTTTGCCGGAAATATACAGGAAGAAAAGCCTCAGATCGAAAAGCATTTCCCTCAGCTTGAGCTGTTTGCATTCAGCAGCAATGCCGGAGCGGATGTAGTAGAACGTGGTTTCTCCAAGGCTGAGGGAATGAAGAGGCTATGCAGCTATTATGATGCTGAGGGAGAACAGACTGTGGCCTTTGGGGATTCACCCAACGATATAGCTCTTCTTAAAGCGGCAGACATCGGAGTTGCCATGGGAAATGCGGATGAAGCTGTAAAGCGTGCTGCGGATCATGTTACGGATGATATAAGACATGACGGAATTTTTAATGCATGCAGATATTTGGGAATGATATGAAAAAAAATATGAGAAAACAGCTGAAGGATCTGCGTCTTAAGATGCAGGAATATGATATTGAGATATATATAGTATCGGACAAGGATGAGCACCTGAGTGAATACACAGGAGCTCATTTTTGTGCTCTGGGTGAATTCAGCGGATTTACAGGCGGAGACGGGACGCTGGCGGTGACGCCGAACGAAGCGGCGCTCTGGACTGACGGAAGATATTTCATTCAGGCTGAAGTTGAACTTAAGGACAGTGGAATAGATCTGATGAGAATGGGCGAAAAAGATACGCCCTCAGTAAATATGTGGATAAGAGAGCATCTTTCCGAGAACGGCAGGATAGGCTTTGACGGAAGATGTACTCCGTATCTTGAGGGAGTAATGCTGGCGAGAGAGGACAGAAGCGGCCTCGGACCCCTTACGGATACGGATATGTGCGGGCTTGTCTGGAAAAACAGGCCTGAAGAATATGTTTCAGAATGCTGGATACTGCAGGAAGGGTATTGCGGGCAGTCTGCGGGTGAGAAGCTTTCTATGGTGAGAAGAGCCATGAGCCTCGCAGGTGCTGCGGTTCATGTTATTGCGTCCCTTGACGACATAGCGTGGATCACAAATCTCAGAGCTGACGATATTCCATGCAATCCGGTATTTTCAGCTTATATGATCATAAAGAAGGAAACTGCATTTTTATACAGTGACATACGCCATTTTAACAGCGAAGTCACGGCTTATCTTACGGATATCGGTATAGAAATAAGAGACAAGGACAGTGTTTTTGAGGATACGGCAAATTGCGAAGGCCCTGTTCTTCTCGACAGGAAGAGATGCAGCTATGAGCTTGTAAACAGGCTGAAGGCGGGAACACGGATAATCGACAGACTAAACCCGGCCATGACCGCAAAATGCAGAAAGAACGCGGTTGAGACAGAGAATATTCGACTGGCCCAGCATATGGACAGCTTAGCGGTCACAAGATTTATATACTGGTTTAAAAATACCGTGTTTTGTGAAGGAGAAGCGAGTAATAAGAAAGTCCGGAATGCCTCCGATGCCGCTTCCGCGCTTTTCAATGAGGAGCATAAGGAGGGACAAAGGTATATCACCGAATGGGACTGCGTTCGTAAGCTTCATGAACTGAGATGCGAGTGCGGCAAAGGGCATTTTATCGGGGAGAGCTTTAATACTATATCGGCCTACGGACCTAATGCGGCGATGGCTCATTATATGCCTTCGGAAAATGCCGAGGTACCTATAGAGCCGCACGGGTTTTATCTTGTGGATTCCGGAGGACAGTATTATGAAGGAACTACCGATATCACAAGAACCCTCGGCTGCGGAGAGCTTACTGACCGGGAAAGAAGAGCCTTTACCCTGACTCTGTGTGCTAACCTGCGATTGGCAGCCGCGGTATTTCCTTCGGGCTGTTCAAATCTCGTACTGGATTATGCCGCCAGAGAACCCTTTTGGAAATACGGCATGAACTATAATCACGGTACGGGTCACGGGGTCGGCTACCTGCTGAATGTTCATGAGGCGCCCGTCGGAATCAGGTATAAGGCTTCAACTCAGGAGGGAATATATCCTCTTGAGGAGGGAATGTATCTTTCTGATGAGCCGGGTTTTTATCAGCAGGGAAGCTTCGGGGTCAGACTTGAAAACCTTCTGCTTGTAAAAAAACTGTATGAAAATGAATACGGCAGCTTTCTGTCCTTTGAGACTTGCACATTAGTGCCCTTTGATACCTCCTGTATCGAGCCTTCTCTTATGACGGCAGAGGATATCCGCCTTCTCAACAGCTATCATGAGAGGGTCTATAGGGAGCTTTCCGCAGATCTGAACGAAAGGGAGCGCAAGTGGCTTGAGATGCAGTGCAGACCCGTTGCTTTTGAATTGTATTCCTGTTAAAATTATTTTTCAGAGGTTGAAGAATCATGAAAAGAAATGTTCTTGTTGTGGAAGACAATGATCTTAACAGGGAAATGCTGACTGAAATACTCAGTGATGAGTATACGGTGCTGCAGGCGGAAAACGGACAGAGGGCATTGGAGATTCTCAGAGGAAATGAGAATATATCCCTTATACTGCTGGATGTGATGATGCCTGTGATGGACGGCTATACGTTTTTACGCATAATCAAGGCTGATAATGAGCTTTCTCTTATTCCGGTCATAGTTATGACTCAGGGCGATACAGAGAAGGATGAGATAGAGGCGCTTTCAAACGGTGCCACGGATTTTGTTCCGAAGCCCTACAGACCAAAGGTCATCCTGCACAGAGCTGCCAGTCTGATCAGGCTCCGGGAAACAGCCGCCATGGTCAACCAGCTCAAATATGACAGTCTGACCGGTCTCTATACCAAGGAGTATTTTTACAGGATAGTCAAGGACATTCTCGATGAGCATCCGGATATCAGATATTCGATAGTATGCACCAATATTGAGAGCTTCAAGCTCTATAATGATTCGTATGGAAGAGATGCGGGGGATGAACTGTTAAAAAAGACTGCAAGGCGGATGCTGGAGATAATAGCTCCTTATGGTATCGGTGCAAGGATATCGGCAGACAGATTCCTGTGTCTCGTAAAAAGCTCCAGAGAGGACGAATTTGAAGACTTCAGGGCGGGAGCGGGTTTTGCCAATAATTTTTTTAATAATAACAATACTCAGATAAAGTGGGGTGTCTTTGAGATAAAGGACCGCAGTATTGACGTCGAACATATGTGTGACTTTGCCGAGATGGCGGTAAACAGTATCAAGGGTCAGTACAACACACCTTACAGCCTGTATGATGAAAAGCTGATGAATAAGCTGCTCCGTGAGAAGGCTATTACGGATTCTATGGAGAAGGCGCTTGCAGGCGATCAGTTTGAAATTTATTTTCAGCCGAAATATGATCTGAAAAACGAATGCATGTCAGGAGCGGAGGCTCTTGTCAGGTGGCAGCATCCGGAGATCGGATTCATGTCACCGGGAGAGTTTATTCCGTTATTTGAAAAGAACGGTTTTATCTCAAGGCTGGACAATTATGTATGGGACCGGACATGTCGCTATCTGAGTGAGTGGCAAAAGCAGGGGATTGCTGCAGTTCCTGTGTCCGTCAATGTTTCGAGAGCCGATGTATTCATCGGAGACCTGACAGATATATTCAGCTCATTAGTTAAAAAATACGATATTAGCCCTTCTCTCTTGCATCTGGAAATCACAGAAAGCGCATATTCTGAGAATCCGGCCAAGATCATTTCTGCAGTCGAGAAGCTGCGCAGTCTGGGCTTTGTTATTGAAATGGATGATTTTGGCAGCGGCTACTCGTCTTTGAATATGCTCAGTCAGATGAGCCTGGATATTCTTAAGCTGGATATGTCATTTATCAGAAACGAGCTTCAAAAGCCTTTAGGACACAGCGTCTTAAGCGACGTAATAAAAATGGCTCACAGGATGGGGCTTAAGGTCGTTGCTGAAGGAGTTGAGACAAAGGAGCAGGTCAGAAGGCTTAAGCAGGTGGACTGTGATTATGTTCAGGGCTACTATTTTGCAAAGCCGATGCCGGCTGCACAGTTTTCGGAGCTGATTTCCGAGATTCGGGAAAAGACCTCTGAAGATATATGCAGAAAGTATATTCGTGCCGGGAACAAAAGGTACATTATTGCGGCAGACAAGGATGCAAATTTCAGAAACCGTATAATTAATTTGTTAGGGAAGGATTATCACATACTTGAGGCTGAGACTATCGGTGCCGTTACAGAGCTTATAGAGGCCTGTTCCGATGCCGATTCCCTGACTGTTCTTATCAACCCTGCACTTCCGGGAGGGGATACCGCAGATATTATAAGGAAGATCAGACAAAACCCGGCTCATTGGAATATACCGATACTTGCAGTCATTGATGGTCCGGGTCATGCTGAAAGCTTCAGGTCACTGGAAGCATTCGATGATTTTCTCTGCAAGGCTCATCCGCTCTTTGATGTTAAGCGCAGGGTCGAAAACATGTCTGAGCTGGCCTTTATCAGACGCAGAGAGCGATTGCTTCAGGAGGAGGCAAATTCAGATCCTCTTACAGGTCTTCTGAACAGAAGAGGCTTCAATGCCGCGATCGGCAGGATAAAAAATGAGGACTATCCGATTGCCCTGTATATTTTTGATCTGGATAATCTGAAGATGATCAATGACAGGTTTGGACACGATGCAGGAGACAGAGTCATTACAGCCTTTGCCGAAATACTTAAGGAAAATACGCGGGTCGGAGACATTCTCTGCAGATACGGCGGAGATGAGTTTGTAGCTGTTCTTGGGAACATCAACGATAAAGAGTCGGTTTTAGAAAGAGGCAACATGATATGCAGTCTTCTGAGGCAGACATTTGAGGGGGATATAATTCCTGCTGCCTGCTCAGCCGGAGCAGTGCTTGCCTGCAGCGACACAGAGCTTTCACAAAAACTGGTGGACATGGCGGACAAGGCTCTTTATGAGGCAAAGAATCATAATAAAGGAACTTGCCGTATCATTGAAGTATGATATCGTGACGAGTTTGAGGATCGGACGGCATATTACAGAGCTGCACCCGGTCTAAGACGAGTGCATTGCGAATGTACATTGACGCCTGCTGAAAAGCTTAAAGAAAATAAGGCTCCCTTCGGTATGGATCAGACGTAATGAAATGTCTGTCCTGTTCGAAGGGAGCTTTTTGTTTCAAAAGATCGCAGATTATAAACTGACCGTTATAAAGAAGTGAACTCTATTCCGTCGGAAAAGGACCGTATCAATATCAATATCCGAGATCCTCGTTTACAACGATCACATGCATGCGGTCAGGCAGCTTATTGCAGCGTGTCACAAGGAACTCACTGCAGATAGTCTTAGGGTTAAGACAATTGAGACAGGAGCCGGCTTTCTGACAAGGAGTATCTATGCTGAGTCTTGCACAGTTTATCGGAGCCGCTACATTACGGGCGCGGCTCATGGCTGTATCCATGTCCTTGGCTATCTTGTTTATGCCGATTATAAATACTACCTTCCTCGGACCGTAGCTGATGGCTGAGACACGATTTCCGTTTCCGTCAATATTAATAATGATTCCGTCCTCGGTAACGGCATTCGCGCTTGTGATGTACACATCTGCGCCGTAGATCTGGATGTACTTTTCACGCATTTCCTCCGGATTCTTCGCAAGCTCACGGCGGATAAGATTGTATTTTTTGTTATCCAGAGCATCCTTCAGACCGATCTCGTCAAGAGTCATGGATCCGCCGTATCCTACAGAACTGCCTTCCGGAATAAGATCAAGAGCGAGTTTAAGTGCCTCCTCTTTTGTTTCTGCATAGTAGCCGTGGATCCAGCGCTTTTCAAAAGCATCTATTACCTTATGACATAGAATGTTTCCTATTTTCTTTCGGTTCGCATCATTCATGTTAATTACCTCGCAATAAATTGAAATTATTGATATTTTTCGGTATTATTATAAGGATTTAAATTGTTGAGGACAAGTATTTTGTTCGGAAGAGGAACTTAAGCATATGAGTGAAAAAAAGATAAGATACGATTACAACAGACTGCGCAGAGATATGCAGGACGAATATCTGGCTGCAATGCTTGTCGGCTTTGATGAGAATACCCCGGATCTTATGGACCTGCAGATGGCAGGCTGGTCCGAGCTGCTGGAGGCGGCGCCGAGGCTCGGATATGATATCAATGACTATATTATTCCGGATGAAGAGGAGCAGCCTTGAATATTGAACCCGTAGCTCATATATATACCGATTTTCCGGCAAAATTCGGTCTTCCGAGGCAGAGCGGACTCATTAACGGACTCAAGGGCAGGATAGTGTTTGAACCTCCCTTCAGAAATCCGGAATCTGTCAGGGGGCTGTCGGAATTCAGCCATATATGGCTGCTTTGGGATTTTTCCATGGCTCACCGCAAGGGCTTCTGTGCTACGGCCTGTCCTCCGAGACTGGGCGGGAAAACTCATATGGGTATCTGGGCAACAAGGTCGCCGTTTCGTCCAAACAGCATCGGTCTGTCCTCAGTCAGACTGGACAGGGTGGAGCTTACCGATGAGGGTCCCGTTCTCTGGGTATCCGGTATTGATATGACAGATGGTACTCCTGTTTATGATATCAAGCCGTATATCAGATACGACTGTCATCCTGATGCGGTGGACGGCTATGTGGAGCATACTGAATGTCACAGCCTCAGAGTACAGGATCCTGATGGCCTCATTGATGCTCTGGATATAGGGGATGAGAGGAAACAGGCTCTGAGGGAGGTGCTTTCACAGGATCCCCGCCCCCAGTATGATGCGGATGATATAGGAAACAGAAGGTACGGGTTTTATTTTATGGATCTCGATGTCAGGTTTCGCGTACGGGGAGATATACTTGAGGTATGCGAGATAGTAACCGCAGTCCTGTGAAGCCTGCCGAGATACTGTCCTTTCTGTTGTTTTATGATTGAAACAGAGCTGCCGCAGCAGCTTAGGCTTAATGTAATGGGCAGCTTTACATATCGTTCTGTTTTATTGATTGAAGTTCTGTCATGCAGCTCTGCACTGTAATATTTTGGTTGACATTTCGGAAACATATATGATATAGTGTATGGGCTTCAGGTAAGCAGGCTGATATAGCACAGGTGGTAGTGCGTCGCATTGGTAATGCGGAGGTCTCGGGTCCGAGTCCCGATATCAGCTTATGGCAGGCAGGTCTTCGGATCTGCCTTTTGTTTTTTACTATGGAGTAAACCGGGAGCCGGGTCAGAGCCGGAGCCTGAAGGAATAGGAATGACGGAGATTGATTTTTATGAAGGATATTAAACATATCAGCGTGGCGATAGACGGCCCGTCCGGAGTCGGCAAGTCAACCATAGCAAAGCTTCTTTCCCAAGAGCTCGGATTTGTATACATCGATACCGGAGCCATGTTCAGAACTTTGGCGGTCCATGTTTTAGATAAAAACACCAGGCTTTCCGACTGCGAACAGGTGGAGCGGGCTATTGAGGATGCTGATATCGCTGTCAGATATATCGGCGGAACTCAGCATATGCTTCTGAACGGAGAGGATGTAACAGATAGGCTGAGGACAGAGCGGGTATCGGCGGCGGCCTCCGTTATTTCCCAGTATCCCAAGGTCAGGCAGACTCTGCTTCATCTTCAGAGGTCTATTGCCGAAAAGGAAGATGTAATCATGGACGGCAGAGATATAGGAACCGTCGTGCTTCCCGATGCGGATGTAAAAATATTCCTTACCGCCGCACCGGAAATCAGGGCGCAGCGACGCTTTGACCAGCTGAAGGCAGCCGGAAAATTAGAGGGAGCCTTATTGGAGGATATTCTCAGGGATCAGCAGGAAAGAGACCACAGGGATTCTAACAGAGAGGCTGCTCCTTTAAGGGCAGCGGAGGATGCTGTTCTGATCGATACCTCGTTTCTTTCCGCAGATGAGGTCAAGACACTTATATGCAGCGAAATCAGGGGCATCGGATAAGGACATGGAAGTAAGATTAGCTGAAACTGCAGGCTTCTGCTACGGAGTGGAAAGAGCTGTCAATACAGTATACGAAGAGATAGAAAAGGGTACGCGCCCGATATTTACATACGGTCCGATCGTACATAATGACCTTGTGGTCAATGAGCTCGGAGCAAAGGGCGTCCGGGTGATCAAAGATCCGGATATGCTCAGGAATATGTCAGTATCCGGAGAACTCAGAGGTTCTGCGGTGATTATCAGAGCTCACGGTGTCGGCCGCGATGTGACGGAGATTTTAGATAACACTGAGGATGTTGTGACTGTGGATGCGACCTGTCCGTTTGTGAAAAAGATCCATCGTATCGTCACTGCCCGCCATGCCGGCGGAGAGAATATTATTGTAACCGGATCGGCTTCCCATCCGGAGGTTATAGGGATCCTCGGACAGATAGGAAATCAGGCTGTTGTGCTTGAAAGCACTGAGGATGCGGAAAGGTTCTGCCCGGTACCGGACAGGCATTACTGCGTAGTCTCGCAGACTACTTTTAATGTCCAAAAATTTCAAGATATTGTTGATATTTTGAAAAAAAAGATATATTATGTTCATATTGTTGATACTATTTGCAATGCTACACAACTAAGGCAGAAAGAAGCCTTGGCTTTAAGTCGTGAATGCGATGCCATGATAGTGATCGGAGGCAGACATTCGTCAAATACAACCAAGCTTTTCGATATCTGTTCTAAGGAATGTAGTATGACCTATTTTATAGAGTCTTTACAAGACTTCACAGAGAAACTCGATAGTTCCGTGCGTTGCGTTGGTATTACTGCAGGGGCATCAACCCCAAAAACCATTATTCAGGAGGTCCTAAAATATGTCAGAGATGAGTTTTGAAGATATGCTCAATGAGTCTTTCAAAACAATAAGAACAGGAGAGGTGGTTACAGGCAAGGTGATCGATGTAAAGCCGGAATGCATTCTGCTTAACATTGGTTATAAGTCCGACGGTATTATCAGCAGAGCCGATTACTCGGCAGATAACTCTCTTGACCTTACAACAGCAGTAAGCGTTGGCGACGAGCTGGAGGCTAAGGTGAGAAAGGTTAACGACGGAGAGGGTCTTGTAGTTCTCAGCCACAGGGACATTCTCAACGAGAAGAACAATCAGAAGATCCAGGAAGCATTCGATAACAAGGAGATCCTTATCGGAACTGTAGACAGAGCCGTTAACGGAGGTCTTTCTGTAGTATACGACGGCGTCAAGCTGTTTGTTCCTGCAAGCCTTGTTTCAGACACCTTCGAGAGAGACCTTACAAAGTATGTGGGTCAGGATATTGAGTTCATCATCACAGAGTTCAATCCTCAGAAGCACAGGATCATCGGTGACCGCAAGAGGATCATTTCAGAGCGTAAGGCAAGCGCTAAGAAGGCTCTTCTTGAGAGCATTCATGAGGGTGATGTTATCGACGGAACAGTTAAGAACGTCACAGACTTCGGTGCATTTATCGATCTCGGCGGAGCTGACGGACTGCTTCATATCTCAGAGATGGGATGGGGCAGGACAGAGAGCCCTAAGAAGGCATTCAGGTCAGGCGATACTATCAGGGTTATGATCAAGAGCATCAGCGAAGACGGAAAGATCGCTCTTACACGTAAGTTCCCTGATGAGAACCCATGGGTACTTGCTCTTACAAAATATGCTGTCGGCAATGTTGTTGAAGGAAAAGTAGCAAGACTTGCTGATTTCGGTGCGTTTGTTAATCTTGAGCAGGGCATCGATGCGCTCCTTCATGTCTCTCAGATCTCAACAGAGAGAATTGAGAAGCCTGCTGATGTCCTCAAGGTAGGAGATATCGTAAGAGCAAAGGTTACTGATCTTGATGCAGAGGCTAAGAAGATCTCGCTTTCTGTCAAGGCTCTTCTTAACGCAGAGGCTAAGAAGGAAAAGGAAGAGGAGGCAGACGCAGAGGTTGCCGACGCTTATACTGATGACGCTTCAGAGGAATAATGATATCATGTCCTGCTGAGCTCCTGCAGATCAAGCTGAATATATGATCATCCGGGCTGTCGCGGTTGCGGCAGCCCGTTTATTTATGTAGATACAATTGAAAGGATAGTTCTGAGGTTTTGTTTTATGGGAATTGAAATTGAGAGAAAATGGCTTGTTTCATTGGAGGATATCCCCTTTGATAAGAGTACTTATCCTCACAGGCATCTTGAGCAGTACTATATCAGTACAGATCCTGTTTTGCGTATCAGAAGAGAGGATAACGATTATTATCTTACCTATAAAGGAAAGGGAAGACTCAGCAGGACCGAATATGAGATTCCCGTAGATGCCTATGCCTTTAAAAAGCTGATGAACAGAGCTGTAGGCAGAGTTATTGTCAAGGATAGATATGATATACCTCTCACTGATCAAATGCTTACAGTCCAGGTGGATATATTCGGATCATATCATGAAGGTCTGATATATGCAGAGGTTGAATTTGATTCTGAAGGAGCCGCATCAGCTTTTGCTGCTCCTCAATGGTTTGGAAAAGAGGTTACAGATATCCCGGGATACTCCAATGCCGAATTATGTCTCTGCGGCAGTCTGTCTGCCGTCAGATGATGATTGTTTTCTCTTTTATACAAGGCTATAGCATACAATGTTGAAAAAAGTATTTTTAATGCTATTATAAATGAATACATAATAGTGATCGTCAGATCGAAGCAGAGAAAGCTATAACCTGGTGTGCTTATTACTTTCCCCGTTCCGGGCGGTGCATTTTGCGGGGTCAATGCAGATCATATTACGGAGTTGAATATGAGAGATATCACTGATGGGATATTTGACAGATTGAGTTCCGCTTATTATCATTTCACCGCATCCGAGAAGAAAATAGCGGATTATATTCTGAATCACAGAATAGAAGTTCAGTTTATGTCTATTACCGAGCTTTCGGCTGAGGCCGGTGTCTCCGAAGCTACCATTTCCAGATTTTGTAAAAATATGGGGCTGAGAAGCTATAATGACTTCAAGCTGTCAGCGGCCAAGGCGTGCGCCGTGATACACAGCGAAAGTGATGGAGACAGTCAGACTGTACCGTTCATTAGACCCTCGGAGGAAATAAACATTCTGTCTAAAAGGCTGATGGATCAGTACTGCGAAGCTGTCAGGCTTGCTGCATCTTTTCTCAACGAGGAAGACCTTAATGCTGCCGCTGACATTCTCACTAATGCCAGAATGGTACTGTGCATCGGTCAGGGAGGCTCGATGATCGCAGCCGAAGAAGCCTCACATCTGTTCGGCACCGTTTCCCCTAAGTTTTTTTCGGTCAGAGGCTCCCATGCCCAGGCTCTGAAGCTGTCCCTGCTGGATTCCGGGGATGCTGTCATTTTCTTTTCCTATTCCGGAGCTGACATTGAGATCGTTGAGCTTTTGAAGATAGCCAGGAATAACGGTACAAAGGTCATTCTTATAACAAGATTTCTTAAATCGCCTGCTTCAAAGCTGTCGGATGTGGTGCTGCAATGCGGAGCGAATGATGGATCTGTTCAGTACGGCAGTGTTCCGGCGTTTGTTTCCTCCGTATTTGTATTAGATATGCTTTTCGGTACCTACTGCAGGAGAAACAGTGCAGAAGCCATGGTGAATAAAGAGAAGACAACGGATGTGATGCTGCATATGAATATATGATGCCAGGAGCATTTTAATTTATGTAATTCAGCGCTGTTTTATCATATTGAAATGTTTAAAAGGGTATGATAGAATATCAACTTGGTTATTTATATGTAAACAAAATATTTCTTTAGGAGACATAAAGCAATGAGCGTAAAAGTTGACAATCTTGAAAAGAATATGGCGAAGCTTACTGTTGAGGTTTCTGCCGGCGAGCTGGATAATGCTATTGAGATAGCCTATAAGAAGAACAAGAACAAGTTCAGTATTCCGGGCTTCAGAAAAGGCAAGGTCCCGATGGCTACCATTGAGAAGATGTATGGTGCAGGTGTTTTTTACGAGGACGCTGTCAATACACTTCTTGATTATTCATACCCTGATGCGGTCAGAGAGTCCGGTCTTGAGGTAGTGAGCCGTCCTGAGATCGAGGTCGTTGAGCTTGAGAAGGGAAAGCCTTTTGTTTATACCGCTTTAGTTGCTGTAAAGCCTCCTGTTGAACTTGGTCAGTACAAGGGTGTTTCGGTTCCGAAGGCAGATGTTTCGGTAACAGCAAAGGATGTTGATGCCGAGCTCGTACGTGTTCAGGAGCAGAATGCGCGTATGGTATCAATGGATGATCCAGAGTATGCTGTCAAGAACGGAGATATCGTTACTATTGATTTTGACGGATCTGTTGACGGAGTGCCGTTTGACGGAGGAAAGGGCGAGAGCTATCCTCTTACGATCGGATCTCACAGTTTTATAGATACCTTTGAAGAACAGCTTATCGGACACAAGACCGGTGATCATGTGGATGTAAACGTTACATTCCCTACACCTTATGCTTCTAAGGAGCTCGAAGGCAAGGCAGCGCTCTTTAAGGTAGTTATTCACGAAATAAAGCAGAAGCAGCTGCCTGAGCTGGATGATGAGTTTGCATCCGAGGTATCTGAGTTTGAGACTCTCAAGGAGTACAAGGCTTCAGTTAAGAATGAGCTTAAGCTCAGAAAAGAGAAGCTTGCCGCTCAGGAAAACGAGAACAATGTCATGAAGGCAGTAGTTGCAAATGCCAAGATCGAGATTCCTGAGGCAATGATAAGAACCAATGTTGAGAACATGATCTATGATTACGAGCGCAGCATGTCTCAGCAGGGACTCAAGCTGGAGCAGTATCTGTCATATATAGGACAGACAGCAGAGGAATTCAAAAAGTCACTTGAGCCTCAGGCAGAGGAGTCTATCAAGGCACAGCTGGTAGTTGAGGCTATAGTTAAGGCTGAGAATATCACAGCAAGCGATGAAGCCGTTGAAGCTAAGATCAACGAGATGGCCGAGCAGTACAAGATGGAAGCTGCAAAGATCAGGGAGATCCTCGGAGAGCAGCAGCTCAATGCTCTGAAGGCTGATATCTGCGCTCATGAGGCTGTGGATCTCTGTGTTGCCGAGGCAGTCCTTACCGATGCCAAGAAGTCCAGAAAGGCTAAGGATGGAGAGGCAGAGGATGCAGAGGTCAAGGTAGAGAAGATAGAAAAGTAATTATTGAGAAAGAGGTATATTAATGCCATATTCAATTCCATATGTTATAGAGCAGACCTCCAGAGGAGAACGTTCATATGACATATTTTCAAGGCTCCTCAAGGACAGGATCATTTTCCTCGGAGAAGAGGTCAATGAGACGAGCGCATCTCTTATAGTAGCGCAGCTGCTCTTTCTGGAGTCGGAGGATCCGAATAAGGATGTGCACCTTTATATCAACAGTCCCGGCGGTGTAATTACCGCCGGTATGGCTATTTATGACACAATGCAGTATATCAAGTGCGATGTATCCACGATCTGTATAGGCATGGCTGCCAGCATGGGAGCGTTCCTGCTTGCCGGCGGCGCAAAGGGAAAGAGGTTTGCTCTTCCTAATGCAGAGGTCATGATACATCAGCCTTCGGGCGGAGCCCAGGGTCAGGCAACTGAGATACAGATAACGGCTGAGTGGATCCTCAGAACCAAAAAGAAGATGAATGAGATCTTAGCGGCCAACACCGGAAACACGTATGAGAGACTTGCTGCCGATACTGAGCGTGATAAATGGATGACGGCCGAAGAGGCTCTGGAATACGGCATAATTGACAGCATCATCAATAATCACTAAGGAGACGGCGTATATATGGCGGGAAAAACACCCGATAAAATTAGATGCAGCTTCTGCGGAAAGTCGCGCGGTCAGGTTCAGCGTCTGATAGCCGGCTCCAACAATACGTACATATGTGACGAATGCATTGAACTGTGCAACGAGATCCTGCAGGACGAGCTGGGCAGCGGAAGCGGACACAGGCATAGCGGCAGCGCAGATATCAGACTGCAGAAGCCTAAGGAGATAAAGGAATTTCTCGACGAATATGTTATCGGTCAGGATGAAGCCAAGCGGGTTCTGTCGGTGGCTGTCTACAACCATTACAAAAGGGTCATGGGAGATATTTCCGATATAGATGTTCAGAAAAGCAATATCCTCATGATCGGACCTACAGGCTCCGGAAAGACATATCTTGCCCAGAGTCTTGCAAGGCTCCTGGGAGTACCTTTTGCAATTGCTGATGCAACATCCCTCACAGAAGCGGGATATGTAGGCGAGGATGTTGAGAACATTCTGCTTAAGCTTATCCAGGCTGCGGATTATGACATAGAGAGAGCGGAACTCGGTATCATTTATATCGATGAGATAGATAAGATTACGAAAAAATCCGAAAATGTTTCCATCACCAGAGATGTTTCCGGCGAAGGTGTTCAGCAGGCTCTGCTCAAGATCATCGAAGGCACTGTAGCATCTGTTCCTCCTCAGGGCGGAAGAAAGCATCCTCACCAGGAAATGATGAATATCGATACTACTAATATTCTGTTTATCTGCGGAGGCGCGTTTGACGGGCTTGAAAAGATAATAAGTCAGAGAGTATCAGCAGGAGGGATCGGCTTCGGAGCGGAGCTTGCAAACAAGAGTGAAGAGAACTTTGATGATCTTGTAGCCCAGACAGAGCCGGAGGATCTTGCCAAGTTCGGTCTCATTCCGGAGTTTATTGGTCGAGTGCCTATCACTGTTGCTTTAAAGTCTCTGGACGAGGAAGCCCTTGTCAGAATACTGAAGGAACCCAGGAACGCGCTTTCCAAGCAGTATATCAAGCTGTTTGAGATAGACGGTGTTAAGCTGGAGTTTACGGATGAGGCGCTCAGAGCCGTTGCTGCCAAGGCTGTCAGAAAGAAGACGGGAGCCAGAGGCTTAAGAAGCATTCTTGAGGCTTCGATGCTGGATATAATGTATGAGATCCCGTCGGATCCTTCTATCGAGAGTGTAATAATAACAGGGGAATGCATCGAGGATGGCTGTGAGCCTGTTATTACGCACAGCAACGTGTCACCAGAGAATTCCGAGGATTTGCCGGCTGAGGAAAATGAAGGCATAGAGCCGCTTGATCTGGATGCGGTCAGCAGATAAGGATCGCCTATGAGTCTTGACGCAGGTAAAGTTATAAAAAAAGCAGAGCTTGAAACAGTCTGCGGTATTAAGAGCAGGTTTCCGGAGCATGATATACCGGAATTTGCTTTCGCCGGAAAGTCGAATGTCGGTAAGTCGAGCCTTATCAATTCTCTTATGCAGAGAAAGGCTTTGGCGAGAACATCCGCCTCACCGGGAAAGACTCAGACCATCAATTTCTACAATGTGAACGATGAGTTTTATTTTGTGGATCTGCCCGGATACGGTTACACAAAGGCGTCTGAGTCTGTGAGAGCCGATTGGGGAAAGATGGTGGAGAGATATCTTAAGCACAGCAAAATGCTGCTCAGAGTATTTCTTCTTGTAGATATAAGGCATAAGCCTACGGCGGATGACAGACTGATGTATGACTGGGTTCGTTCTCAGGGATTTGAGCCTGTAATAATCGCTACAAAGTCTGATAAGCTTGGAAAGAACGATAAGCCGAAGGCTCTTAAGCTTATCAGGGAGACGCTGAAAATGAAGGAACAGGAACTTCTTATCCCGTATTCCTCTGAAAACAGAGAGGGAAGAGAAGATATTTATAGTTTATTGGAGGAAATCTGTGATGGCAAAGATCACAATGCATGACGGAAGTATTAAGGAATTATCCGAAGATGATGAGCTTTATCTCTCTACGCTTCGTCATAGCTGTTCACATGTTCTCGCACAGGCTGTAAAGCATTTATATCCAAATGCAAAGCTTGCTATAGGTCCGTCGATCAGCGATGGCTTCTATTACGATATTGATTTCGAGACACCTATCTCGGATAAGGATCTCAGTGCTATCGAAACCGAGATGAGAAAGATCGTTAAGGCAAACGAGCGCATCGAGTATTTCTCTCTTTCCAGAGAAGAGGCTGTTGCGTTAATGACGGAAAAGGATGAGCCTTACAAGGTGGAGCTTATTAATGATCTTCCGGAGGGAGAACTCATTTCCTTCTTCAGACAGGGAGATTTTACGGATCTGTGTGCCGGTCCGCATCTCCTTAGTACCAAAGAGGTTGGAAAGGCCTTCAAGCTTCAGTCACTGGCAGGCGCATACTGGAGAGGCTCCGAAAAGAACAAGATGCTCACACGTATCTACGGCACGGCATTCAGGTCAAAGGAGGAGCTTGAGGCATATCTCACAAGACTGGAAGAGGCTAAAAAGCGTGATCACCGAAAGCTCGGTAAGGAGCTGGGGCTCTTTATGTTCAGTGAATACGGTCCGGGATTTCCGTTTTTCCTTCCTAACGGTATGGTTCTCAGAAATACTCTCATGGATTTCTGGAGAAAGATGCATTATGCAAATGACTATGTAGAGATCTCTACACCGATCATTCTTAACCGTTCCCTTTGGGAGACATCCGGTCACTGGGATCATTATAAGGAAAACATGTATACGACGGTCATCGATGAGGAGGACTATGCTGTAAAGCCTATGAACTGTCCGGGTTCGATACTCGTATATCAGAATGAGCCGAGATCCTATAAGGATCTTCCTCTTCGTCTTGCCGAGTGCGGTCTTGCTCACCGCCATGAAAAGCGAGGAGAACTGCATGGTCTGATGAGAGTCAGATGCTTTACACAGGATGACGCTCATATTTTCATTACTCCCGACCAGATCCAGGACGAGGTAACTCGCATTACCAGGCTCATCGATGAGTTTTATAATGTTTTCGGTTTTGAATATCATGTAGAGCTTTCTACCAGACCGGAGGATTCGATGGGCTCCGATGAGGACTGGGAGAGAGCGGAAGCCGGTCTTAAGAGTGCGCTTGAGTCCATGAATATGCCTTATGTTGTGAATGAGGGAGACGGAGCATTCTACGGACCAAAGATCGACTTCCATCTTGTGGACTGCATAGGCAGAACCTGGCAGTGCGGTACGATACAGCTTGATTTCCAGCTGCCTCAGAGATTTGAACTTGAGTATATGGGGGCTGACGGAGAAAAACATCAGCCTATCATGATTCACAGAGTATGCTTCGGTTCTGTAGAAAGATTTATTGGTATTCTGACAGAACACTTCGCCGGCGCATTCCCTGTCTGGCTTGCTCCGGTTCAGGTCAAGGTGCTTCCTGTTTCTGATAAATATCTGGATTATGCAAATGAGGTGGCTGCAAAGATAGGAGCAGCAAATATCAGGGTAAAGACAGATACACGATCGGAAAAGCTTGGCTGGAAGATCAGAGAGGCTCAGAAGGAAAAGGTTCCGTTCATGGTCATTGTGGGAGAAAAGGACATGACCGACAGAACGGTTTCCGTAAGATCGAGAGCAAACGGTGACGAAGGTGCATGCTCCTGTGAGGAGTTTATCAGTCGGGTAAGAAATGATATAGATAATCTTGCAAGATAAATTTTAAAATAACCCGTTGACAAATTGCTAAACAGTAGTTATACTTCAAATGTTGTTTTTTGAGAAAAAGGAGGTGTAGACATGTCAATCTGCCCAAAGAATAGATCGTCAAGAGCGAGAAGAGATTCAAGAAGAGCTAACTGGAAGATGAGCACAACAAATCTTGTAAAGTGCAGTAAGTGCGGAGCACTTGTTATGCCTCACAGAGTTTGCAAGACCTGCGGTTCATACAACAAGCGTGAGATCGTTAAGGTTGAAGCTTAATTTGATTCGTACAAGATAACAGGGCTTTCGGCTTTTTGCCGAAAGCCTATTATTTTACAAAAAGGGTAACTGCTCAGCAGAAAACAGATTTATTACTTAACGGTTTGCGAGGAAAACTAATATGATAAATATTGCATTAGACGTTATGGGCGGTGACAATTGTCCGCAATGCAATCTGAAGGGCGCACTTGAGGCACTGAAATCGGACGATGAAATAATACTTCATCTTTACGGACCGGAGGATATTATCAGCAGTGAGATCGCTTCCTGGGATAAGGATGTAAGAAGCAGAGTCACGGTCGTCAATGCACAGGAGGTCATAACTACTGAGGAATCACCGGCTGCTGCTGTAAGAAAGAAGAAGAATTCAAGTATTGTAATGGGTGCCCGTGCCGTAAGGGAGGGTCGCTGCGATGCCCTGGTTTCCGCAGGCTCATCGGGAGCTGTGCTTGCTGCGGGTCAGCTTATAGTCGGCAGACTGCCGGGAGTTCACAGACCGCCGCTTGCCTCCATGATCCCTACAAAGAAGGGCTTCAAGCTGTTTCTTGATTTAGGCGCAAATGTCGATGCCAGACCGGAATGGCTCGTTCAGTTTGCTCTGATGGGCAAGCTGTATATGCAGAGGGTTCAGAATATTCCGGATCCTGAGATAAGACTTATGAATCTTGGTGTAGAAGAGGAAAAGGGCAATGCTCTGACAAAGGCTGCAAATGAGCTGCTTCGTGCCCGCAGTGATATGAATTATGCCGGATATATAGAGACCAGAGACGTTATTTTCGGAGGCGCTGATGTTATTGTTGCGGATGCCTTTACGGGCAATGCCGTGCTGAAGACCATGGAGTCCACGGTCGAGTTTGTTTTGGGCATTCTTAAGGAGGTATTAAAGAGCTCTCTGTCGACAAAGCTTGCGGCACTGGCTATCATGGGACCGCTGAAAAATAAGATGAAGGAGTTCAGCTCTGCCGAACAGGGCGGCGCCATGCTGCTGGGACTTAACGGGCTGGTCATGAAATGCCATGGAAATGCTGAGGAGCTGGATATAAAAAATGCAGTTCTTAAAAGCGCACGTTTCATCCGTGAGGGTACGGGCGATATCATAAGGGAAGCTTTTGCAGCAGAAAATACAGTGAGATGAAATAATTACCGTATTGAAAATTGCTCTTATGTATAGTATATATTTTTATAACCGCTGTAGCGGAATACACTATTATAGAGGAAGACATTATGGAATTTGAAAAATTGGCTTCAATTATTGCAGAACAGCTCTCGGTAGACCCGGAGGAGATCACGCCGGATACTTCTTTTGCTGATGATTTAGGTGCTGATTCGTTAGACCTTGTAGAAGTGGTAGTGGCTCTTGAGGACGAGCTTGATGTTACTATTGAGGACGAGGAGCTTCAGACTATCAAAACTGTAGGTGATGCTTACGATCTGATCAGATCAAAGATGTGATATTTCAATTTTCATTTATGATCAAAGATTTACAAAAATTCCAAAAAACGATTGGATACAGCTTTAAGGATCAGTCGATTCTTAAACAGGCGCTTGTGCATCCCTCGTACAGCGGGGAGATGCACATGTGCAGATATGAGAGCAATCAGAGACTTGAGTTTCTCGGAGATGCAGTACTGGAGCTTGCTATATCCGAATATTTATATCATGAACATCCGAGAGTAGAAGAGGGGGAGCTTACAAGAAAGCGTTCCTCTCTTGTTTTTGAGACGGCATTGGATGTCTGTGCCAGGTCCATAGCTCTCGGCGACTATCTTTATCTGGGAAAGGGAGAGGATGCAGGCTCGGGCAGAAACAAGCCGTCTATCCTTTCGGATGCTTTCGAGGCAGTTATCGGCGCTATCTATCTTGACGGAGGCTTTGATGAAGCAAGAAGATTCATAAAGACCTTTGTCATCAATAATGTCGATGAGATGAGTCTGCTGAGAGATGGAAAGAGTCTGATACAGAAATATGTTCAGAGTATGCACGAATCGGATCTCAGGTATGAAGTCGATGAGATAGCGGCTCCGGGTCATGCCGAGAGATTCAGGGCCCGTCTGTTTATCAATGATAAGCTCTATTCCGAGGGCACCGGTCAATCAAAGAAATCCGCCGAACAGAATGCGGCTGTTGCGGCATGCAGAATACTGAATATCAGCAATGTATCTTAAGAGTATAGAGATCCAGGGTTTTAAGTCCTTTGCACATAAGACCCTGCTTACATTTAATAACGGAGTAACAGGCATCGTCGGTCCCAACGGCTCGGGCAAATCCAATATTTCCGATGCTGTAAGATGGGTGCTCGGAGAGCAGAAGGTCAGACAGCTTAGAGGATCTGCGATGCAGGATGTTATTTTTGCAGGAACTGAGTTGAGAAAGGCTCAGGGCTTTGCTGCGGTCTCGATTACTCTTGATAATTCCGACCGTTCTCTTCCGGTGGATTATTCTGAGGTCACAGTTACAAGAAAGCTCTTCAGATCCGGCGAATCGGATTATCTGCTCAACGGACAGAGCGTCAGACTCAAGAGCATTCAGGAGCTTTTTTATGATACGGGAATAGGCCGGGAGGGTTATTCGATCATAGGTCAGGGTCAGATAGATGCCATTATAAACGGAAAGCCACAGGACAGAAGGGGCCTTTTTGATGAGGCGGCAGGCATCGTAAAGTTTAAAAAAAGAAAGCTTTCCGCCCTGAAACGGCTTGAAAGCGAGAGGGAAAGCCTCGTCAGAGTAGCTGATATTCTTGGTGAGCTGGAGAAAAGGCTCAAGCCTCTTTTACAGCAGTCTGAAGCTGCCAGAAGCTATCTGAAGCTCAGGGACGAGCAGAAGGCATTGGATATCAATCTGTTTGTCAGACAGACAGACGTCATTCTTTCCGAACTGGAAAAGACCGCGAAGGATACAGAGATAATCAGGGCTTCATTATCCGAAGCCGAAGAGGAAAACATCAGGCTGAGACAGAGCGGAACAGAATGCTATGAAAAGATAGTGTCCATTGAAAGGGAGATCGAACAGAAACGTACGGAGCTTTCCAGGGCTGCCCTGCTTAAGGAGAATCTGTCCGGTCAGATAAATGTGAGCGAGGCTCAGATCCGGTCGGATGAAGCAAATATGACAAGGGCAGAGCTGTCCCTTAATACCGTATCCGAAAGACTTGCCTCAGGTCTTCAGACCCTGCTGAAGTATTCGGATGCACTGAATGAATATGAGTCCTCCCTCGATGCGCTGGATCTCAGGGGCGAGGATGAATTTGATAGCTCCGAGGCAGCGGGGCTTCGTTCAAGGATAGCCTCTCTGAGAGCAGTCATCTCTGCGGTGGATCCGGTAAGCCTTCTCGCAACTCTTAATATCGTTTCAGAAGAAAACATTACAGTTTCCGACGGAGACAGCGCTGCGGATGAGCAGGAGGATGAGGATCTGTTTGTGCTTCCGGAATGGATGCAGTCCATCGGTATGAGGAGAGACGAGCTTTCGGAGGTAAAGCAAAGGGAGTCAGACAATCTGAAGTGGCTCAATAAAGCAACCGATGAGTACAATTCTCTTTCCGAATCCATCAGAAGAACCGAGGATGAATTAAGAGGCATTCAGGACAGGATCACCTCCGTGAGCGCCAGACTCGAGACGATCAGGAATTTAGCGGAACGCTATGAGGGATACGGGGAAAGCGTACGGTCGGTAATGCGGGAGAAGCACAGGCTCAAGGGAATCCGGGGAGTAGTTGCGGATATTATTTCCACTGACCGGGATTATGAAACGGCCATAGAGACAGCTCTTGGGGGACGTCTTCAGAATATAGTAACTGAGTCGGAACCGGATGCAAAACGCTGCATCGAGTATCTGAAAAGCTCCAGACAGGGAAGAGCTACCTTCCTTCCGCTGGATTCTTTGAAATACAGGATACAGAATGAAATAGATAAGGCAGTCAGAGAACCCGGAATACTCGGCACGGCGGCAGAGCTGGCACATGCGGGTGAAGAGTATACAGAGCTGAAGAACTATCTCCTTGGTTCCGTGCTTGTTGCCGATAAAATAGATAATGCTCTTGCAGCAGCAAGAAAATTCGGTCATTCACTGCGAATCGTAACGCTTGAAGGAGAATTGCTTTCTCCTGGCGGAGCCATTTCCGGAGGAGCCTACAGAAATAATTCCAGGCTGATGGGAAGGGGCAGAGAAATTTCCGAGATGGAGGCAGGCATCGTTTCTCTGAGACGGCGGGCTGCCGAAGTCAGGGAAAGGATCAATCTGCAGGAAAAGGAGCTGCTTGACAAGAACTCAGAAATAGACAGACTGAATGAAGCTCTGAGGGAGGTTTCTGAGGAAAAAAACAGGCTCAGCTTCAGCATCAGTGCGGATATGCGTCTGAAGTTTTCCGAATTGAGCCAGAAGATTGTATTTACAGGGGAAAATATCAGTACTGCTGCCGCTTCGGTACAGGCTGACATGGAAAGCCTTAAAAATACTGAAAATGAGATCAAGGACTGCAGTAAGAGGATAGACGACAATAAACAAAATATTTCCGACCGCAAGGCTGACATTTCCCACATCGAAGCAGAGATAAAAGCCTCAGAGCGGGTCATCGGTGAAAGGCTTAATGAAAAGGAAGAGCTGAACCAGCAGCAGTCAGGCTTTGCCGACAGAAAAGAGGAGCTGTCTTCGGAGATACTTGAACTTCAGAAGGAGCTTGTGAGGCTTGAGGCTCAGTCGGAGAGGGAACAGCAGAAGCTGGACTCTGCCACTGAATATATTTGGAATGAATATGAGCTTGGTCTGAGCCGGGCAAAGGAGTTGTTTGACGATAATCTAGGTACTCTGCCTGAGGTCAGATCAAGACTCAACACAGTAAAGAATGATATCCGGAGGCTTGGACCGGTCAATGTTTCGGCTATCGAGGAATACAGGGAGGTATCTGAGAGATACGGCTTTATGAAGAGTCAGTATGATGATCTGTCAGCCTCGGAAAAATCTATCCTTGGTATTATCGAGGAGCTGGATACCGGAATGAAGGAGCAGTTTGACAGGAGCTTTGCCGCAATAAAGGTTCAGTTCAGGGATACCTTCAGGGAGCTGTTCGGAGGCGGCGAGGCTGACCTCGGACTGGTATATGACAATGATGAAGTTTCCGGAGACACAGGAGAGGAGCTGGATGCGGGTATTTCTATTTATGTCCAGCCGCCGGGAAAGAAGCTCCAGAGCATCATGCAGCTTTCCGGAGGCGAGAAGGCTCTCACCGCCATTGCGCTGCTGTTTGCTATTCAGAACCTTAAGCCGTCTCCGTTCTGTCTTCTGGACGAGATAGAAGCGGCTCTGGATGACTCCAATGTATCAAGATTCGCGGATTATCTGCACAAGCTGACAGATCATACACAGTTTATAGTCATAACCCACAGAAGAGGAACAATGGAGGCTGCAGACAGGCTTTACGGTGTCACCATGCAGGAAAAGGGAATCTCCAAGCTTATATCGGTGGATCTTATCAGAGATCAGCTGAGCTGACAAACATGATAAAGGACAGGGGATAGTTATGGGATTTTTTGACAGATTAAAAGAGGGTCTTAAGAAGACCAGAACAAACATAGCAAACGGACTGGATTCTGTGTTTGGCGATTATTCTCAGGTAGACGATGATTTTTTTGAGGAGCTGGAAGAGGTGCTTATCATGGCAGATGTGGGCGTCACCGCTGCCGACAGGATCATCTCACGAATGAAGGAACGCATAAGGGAGGAGCACATCAAGGATCCTTCCGAGGCTCGAAATGCTCTTATTGCTACATTGTCCGAATCTATGGGTAAGCAGACCGGTTTTTCCGCCTCTGACGAAAGGACTGTCATTCTTGTTATAGGCGTAAACGGAGTAGGAAAGACGACCTCCATCGGCAAGCTTGCCATGAACTTTAAAAAACAGGGCAGGAGCGTTATCCTTGCGGCAGCTGATACTTTCCGTGCAGGAGCCAGAGAGCAGCTGGAGGTCTGGGGCGACAGATGCGGCTGTCCTGTGATCGGACATGAGGACGGAGCCGATCCGGCGGCCGTTGTATATGATGCCGTTGACGCCTTTGAAAGCAGACAGGCAGATATTCTTATCTGCGATACTGCAGGCCGGCTCCATAACAAAAAGAATCTTATGGATGAGCTCGGAAAGATAAACCGGATATTTGACAAAAAGCTGCCGGATGTAAGGAAAGAGGTACTGCTGGTTCTGGATGCCACAACAGGACAGAATGCACTTTCCCAGGCCAGAGAGTTTAAGTCGGTCTGTGCTCCTACAGGTATCATACTCACAAAAATGGACGGCTCTGCCAAGGGAGGAATCGTTATCGCTATTGCCAATGAATTTGATATCCCTGTCAGATTTATCGGTGTGGGAGAACAGGCGGAGGATCTCCAGACATTTGATCCCGAGGAATTTATCAGGGCTATCTTCTGCTGACAGGCTGAATTGTCTGAGCCTGGCTGCGGAAGTCCTTATATAAAGTGCCCGGCATATAGGGACCTGATATACAAGATGTACAAGAACATTACATACGAGAGTCTAATCTGATGATAGAGGTAAGCGGCTTATGAAATACGACTATAAAATACTTATAGATGCATCAGCTGATATTCTTCCGGATTTTGCTGTTCATTATGATATAGGCATCATTCCGATGGTCTATACCATAGATGAGGAGGAGCATTTATGCGACCATGTGGAAACACAGGAGGAGAGAAAGCGTTTTTATCAGGCGCAAAGGGAAGGCAGACTTACTAAAACGTCCCAGACATCACCTCAGATGTGCATGGATGCCTTCAGGGAATTTGCATCACAGGGAATATCAGTGCTTTGCATTTCTCTTTCCAGCGGCCTTTCCGGGTCGTTTTCTTCTGCGGGGATGGCTGCGGAGGAACTTATGGAAGAATATCCGAATGTGAGCATAGTATGTGTTGACAGCCTTGCGGCATCTGCCGGTATCGGGCTTTTAGCCGAGAGAGCGGCATTGAATCGTGAAAAGGGAATGTCACTGTCAGAAAACGCGGCGGATCTCAATGAAATGAGAATGAGGCTGCAGCACTGGTTTATGGTGGATGATCTGATGTATCTGAGAAGGGGCGGACGTCTTTCCGCTGCGTCGGCTGTTATAGGTACTGCTCTCAGCATCAAGCCTATCCTGAAAATTGAAAGCGACGGAAAGCTCGTTAATTTTGCAAAGAAAAGAACGGCAAAAATGGCAATGTCTGCGCTTGTTTCCTTTTATAATGAGAGCGCCGACAGATCCGGTGACGAGCATGTATTCATCGTTCATTCGGATAATCCGGAGGGGGCTGAGTTTCTGAAGTCAGAGGTTGCTTCGGTAAGTCCGGACAGCAGGATAGATATCGTTCAGCTTTCTCCGATCATCGCGGCTCATACAGGCCCCGGACTTTGTGCTGTCATACATTTTTCAAGAGAAGAGGCAAAGCGCGGCTGAATTATGGTGTAAAGAAAAACTACTTGACACCCCGCAGGCGCTTGTATATAATCTAACCGTTGTCGATACTGCGTTGTTTTTTTTGTGTTTTTATACGCAGAGAGCACTATTGCTGTATAAAAGGATCTGATTTATGGAGAAACTCGTTAGACAGGGCATGCTATATGATCTGTACGGCGAACTGCTGACGGAGCACCAGAGAAGTATATACGGTGAGCTTGTCAATGACGATCTCTCTTTATCTGAAATTGCTGAGATTCACGGTATTACACGGCAGGGAGTGCATGACCTGATAAAAAGATGTGACAGGATACTGGAAGGATATGAGGATAAGCTTCATCTCCTTGCAAAGAAGCTCGAGGAAGATTGACATTCTATGGCCTTTGAAAGTTTATCGGACAAATTACAGAATATTTTCAAAAACCTTCGGGGCAAGGGTAAGCTGAATGCCGATGATGTCCATCAGGCTATGAAGGAAGTGAAGTTTGCTCTTCTTGAAGCGGATGTCAATTTCAAGGTAGTCAAGCGCTTCATAAAGGACACCGAGGAAAAGGCTGTAGGCGCTGAAATCCTCAACAGTCTGTCTCCGGCACAGATGGTCATCAAGATAGTGAGAGAGCAGTTGGTGGAGCTAATGGGCGGAGAACCGGCTGAGCTCAGTCTGAAGCCTGCAAACCAGATCACTGTCATCATGATGGCCGGTCTCCAGGGCGCCGGTAAGACCACAACGGCAGCAAAGCTGGGAGGAAAGCTCAAATCCGCCGGAAGAAGGGTTCTGCTTGCGGCGGGAGACGTTTACAGACCGGCAGCCATCAGACAGCTTGAGGTCAATGCCGGACAGCTGGGACTTGAGGTCTTTTCCATGGAGCAGGGACATTCCCCTGTGGAGATTGCGTCAGCTGCCTACAGACTTGCGCAGGAAAAGTCCTACAGTGTTCTTATTATAGATACTGCCGGAAGACTGCATATAGACGAGGATATGATGAAGGAGCTCGCGGATATCAAGACTGCGGTTCCTGTAGATTATACCCTTCTCACCGTAGATGCCATGACAGGACAGGATGCGGTGGCTGTGGCAGAGGATTTCTCGGAAAAGGTAGGCGTTGACGGGCTTATCGTTACCAAACTTGACGGTGATACCAGAGGCGGAGCTGTCCTTTCCATCAGATCTGTCACAGGCAAGCCCGTGTATTATGCCGGAATGGGTGAAAAGCTTTCGGAGCTGCAGGAGTTTTATCCTGACAGAATGGCATCCAGGATCATCGGCATGGGCGATGTGCTTTCCCTGATTGAGAAGGCAGAGCAGACCGCTGATATCGAGGAGCAGAAAAAGGTCAGCCGGAACCTGCGTAAGGGTCAGTTCACCTATGATGACTTCCTTACCCAGCTTAATCAGATGAAGCGAATGGGAGGTCTGTCAGGCATCATGTCCATGCTGCCCGGTATGAAGGGCATTGATCCGGATCAACTGGATGAAAAGCAGTTTGACCGGGTGGAGGCGATCATTCTCAGCATGACAAAGGCTGAGCGCTCCAATCCGAAGCTCATGAATCCTTCCAGAAAACGCAGGATCGCCCGGGGAGCGGGAGTGGATATTGCGGAGGTCAACAGACTGGTAAAGCAGTTTGAACAGATGCAGAAGCTTATGAAGCAGATGAACGGCATGCGTAAGCACGGCGGACTCGGCAATATTTTCGGGAACAATCTGTTCAGAGGAAAAGGAATGTTCTGATAATGCCAGAAACATGGCTTATCGTTACATAATACAGCAAACATATTTTTATTTATAAGGAGTTAGAAAAATGTCAGTTAAGATCAGATTAAGAAGACTCGGAGCTAAAAAGAAGCCTTTCTACAGAGTTATCGTTGCAGATTCAAGAGCGCCTCGCAACGGCAGATTTATCGAGGAGATCGGTTATTACGATCCTAATGAGGAGCCGAGCGTTGTCAAGATCGATGCAGAGGCTGCAAAGAAATGGCTTGGCAACGGTGCTATCCCTACAGCTACATGCGAGAAGCTTCTTAAGAGTGCGGGAATTACAAAATAATCTTGTTTGGCATTATATTAAGGAGTGACTGATGAAGGAAGTTTTAGAAGCTATCGCCAAGTCACTTGTTGATAATAAGGATGAAGTTGTAGTCACTGAAGAGATCAATAATGACGTGATCGTGCTTAATCTTAAGGTTGCCCAGTCTGATATGGGCAAGGTAATAGGCAAGTCCGGCAGAGTTGCAAAGGCTATAAGACAGGTCCTGAACGCTGCGGCTTCCCGCGATAAGCTTAAAGTAATAGTCGATATCGGCTGATACCGGATAACTGATAATTATGACGACAGATCTCAGAGTCGGAGTTATCACTAAATCACATGGAATCAAAGGAGAGGTCAAGGTCTATCCGACCACTGACTCTCCTTTGCGTTTTGATGAGATAACCCGCGTAAAGGTTTATATACAAAACAAATATGTCACCGATCTTAAGATCGCTTCCGTAAAGCACTTTAAGGATATAGTGATACTTAAGTTCAAAGGCATCAATGACATTAACGAGGCGGAGAAATACCGCGGTGCAGAGCTTTATATCCCACGCGAGGAGGGTGCTGCGCTGGAGGAAGGCGAGTACTATATTGCCGATATTATCGGTATCAGAGTCGTCTCCGATGAGGGAACAGAGCTTGGTACGGTCAGGGATGTTATGGAGACCGGAGCCAATGATGTATATGTCATTTCCATGCCGGACGGCAGGGAGCTGCTTCTGCCTGCAATAAAGCAGTGTATTCTGGATACCGATATCGAAAACGATATTATGACCGTTCATGTTCTTGACGGTCTGATGGAGCTTTGATCTTTAGATATGGATTTTTATGTGATGACATTGTTTCCGCAGATGATAAATGATGCTCTGGGGCAGAGCGTGATCGGCAGAGCCGTGTCCAGGGGCATAATAACTATCGATGCGGTAGATATCAGGGAATATACTAATGAGAAGCACGGAAAGACCGATGATTATCCCTACGGCGGCGGCGCCGGAATGGTCATGCAGGTGCAGCCTGTTTATGATTGCTGGAAGGCTGTCTCGGAAAAGATATCCGCAAAGCATTCCGCAATAGACAATGCGGAGTCTTGTGCTAAGCCGAGAGTTCTGTATATGTCTCCCCAGGGCAGAGTATTTGATCAGAGCTTTGCCGAAGAACTGTCAAAGGAACGGGAGCTTGTTTTTCTCTGCGGGCATTATGAAGGGATAGACGAGAGAGCGCTGGAGCTTGTCGGTGCCGAGGAGGTCTCGCTGGGTGACTTTGTCCTTACGGGAGGGGAACTTCCGGCTATTACAATGATAGACTGTATTTCGAGACTGATACCGGGAGTTCTCGGCAGCACCAGCTCGGCACAGATAGAGTCCTTCCATGACAACCTGCTGGAATACCCCCAGTATTCCAGACCGGAGGAGTTTATGGGGCTTAAGGTCCCGGATATTCTGTTATCAGGACATCATGCAAATGTTGAAAAATGGAGAAGAGAACAGTCTATAATCAGAACTCTCGAGAAACGTCCGGATCTGATAGCGAAGGCGGCTCTGAGCAAAAAAGAGCAAAAGTTTCTTGAGCAATTGCTTGACGAAAGAAACAAATAATGGTAATATAAATCGGCTTAAAAATGATGGTCCGCTGACATTCCCGGAATGTGAATGAACATCAGATAATTTTAAAGGAGGATAATAAAATGCAGGAGATCATCGAGAAGATCGAGCAGGCACAGCTTGAGGGCAAGGAAGCAGCAGACTTCAATGTCGGCGATACGATCAGAGTTCACAACCTTATCAAGGAGGGCAACAGAGAGCGTATCCAGATATACGAGGGTACGGTCATGCAGAAGCAGGGTCATGGCATCCGTGCTACCTTTACTGTAAGAAAGCTCTCCAACGGAGTTGGTGTTGAGAAGACATGGCCTGTCTACAGCCCGTTCGTAGCTAAGATCGAGGTTATAAGAAGAGGTAAGGTAAGACGTGCAAAGCTCAACTATCTCAGAGACAGAGTTGGTAAGGCAGCTAAGGTCAAGGAGCTCATGAGATAATCTTATATCCGTTTTGAAATCTGCGCAGCGGTTCTCCGCTGCGTTTTTTCAAAATCAGATCTGTGCAGCGGTTCTCCGCTGCGTTTTTTTAATTGACATCGGAAGTTCTTTTTCCGTATAATATCCAAGAGCAGCATAAACGGTCGCTGCCGCAGCAAAGGCTGCGGGAGAGGAAAGTCCGGGCTTCACAGGGCAGGATGCCTGATAGCGTCAGGTGGGAGCGATCCTAAGGAAAGTGCAACAGAAAGTATACCGCCTCAATGCCGCGTCATTGGGGTAAGGGTGAAATGGCAGTGTAAGAGACTACCGGCTCTGCGGTAACGCGGCAGCGCATTGTAAACCCCATCCGAAGCAAGTCCATGAAGAAACGATATGGCGGCCCGTCATGTTTCGGGTAGGACGCTTGAGGTATACGGTGACGTATATCCTAGATAGATGACCGTTCACGACATAACCCGGCTTACAGTGCTGCTCATTTTTGTACAAAAAAATACACCTTTTTGATTGGATTTATGATATAATTTGTACAAATGTGGCGCTGTGTCATATGTTTAATTTTTTTGGAAGCAGGTCCGGCAGTCACTGAATCTTATACGAAGGGAGCTATATCATGAAAGCGTATGATACAAAAGACATCAGAAATGTGGTATTTCTTGGACACGGAGGGGCCGGTAAAACGACGGTAGTCGAAGCATTGGCTTACATTTCAGGTATTACTACGCGCCCTGGTAAGGTTACTGACGGCAATACCATCAGTGACTTTGATAAGGAGGAGCAGAAGCGTAAGTTCTCTATTTCCACTTCTATCGTTCCTATTGAGTTCAAGGATGAAAAGGAGACCGTCAAGATCAATCTTCTTGATACTCCAGGATATTTTGATTTCGTCGGAGAAGTTGAAGAAGCTGTCAGTGTAGCTGATGCTGCGGTTATTGTTGTTAACTGCAAGTCCGGTATCGAGCCTGGCACCAGAAAGGCATGGGAGCTTTGCGAGCAGTACAAGCTGCCTCGTATTTTCTTTGTTACCAATATGGACGATGACGATGCCTCCTTCAGAGAGCTCACCATCAAGCTCACCACCGAATTCGGCAGAAGCATCTCACCTCTTCAGATCCCTATCAGAGAGGACGGTAAGTTTGTCGGATATGTAAATGTTATCAAGCAGAAGGGCCGTAAATATACTACAGCCTCCAATAAGGTTGAGGTTCCGGTTCCTGACTATCTTCAGAAGCAGCTTGATACTGCCAGAGCATCCCTTATGGAAGCTGTTGCGGAGACATCAGAGGAGCTTATGGAGAGATATTTTGAGGGAGATGAGTTCACTCCTGATGAGATCTATGATGCTCTCAGAGCCAATGTTGCCACATGCAGTCTTGTACCTGTCTGCATGGGATCTGGCATTGCCGCACAGGGAATGAATTATCTGCTTCAGTGCATCAACAGATACGTTCCTGCTCCTGATTATAAGGAGGCAGTAGGTAAGGATCTTGCCACAGGCGAGAGATTTACCGCAAAATGCAAGAATGATTCTTCAACGTCGGTTCTTATCTGGAAGACCATTGTTGATCCTTTTATCGGCAAGTACAGTCTCTTCAAAGTAATGACCGGTGAGATCAAGCCTGATACAGTTCTCTACAATACTGCCAAGGAGCAGGATGAAAAGATCGGCAAGGTCTATATCATGTGCGGCAAGGATGTAAAGGAAACAGACAGACTCTGCGCAGGAGATATCGGTGCGCTTTCCAAGCTTGACGTTACCCAGACAGGCGATACGCTTGTAGCTCAGAGAAATGCACCTGTTGCCTACAACATGGCTGAGATCGATAAGCCGTATACATATATGGCTTACAAAACTGTCACAAAGGGCGATGACGATAAGGTAGCAGCAGGCTTTGCAAAGCTTCTTGAAGAGGACAAGACTCTTAAGGTGGTAAATGATGCAGAAAACCGTCAGTCTCTTGTTTATGCAATAGGAGAACAGCAGCTTGATATTGTCAAGTCCAAGCTTGAAGACAGATATAAGGTCAAGATTGAGCTCTCCAAGCCTAAGTTTGCATACAGAGAGACTCTTCGCAAGAAGGTCGAAGTCAGAGGAAAGCATAAGAAGCAGTCCGGCGGACACGGTCAGTACGGAGATGTTCTTATGGAGTTTGAACCATCCGGAGATCTTACTGTTCCGTATATCTTCGAAGAAAGAGTATTCGGAGGATCTGTTCCGAAGAACTACTTCCCTGCAGTTGAAAAGGGACTTCAGGAATGTGTTCTCAAGGGACCTATGGCCGGTTATCCTGTTGTAGGAGTTAAGGCTACACTTACCGACGGATCATATCATCCTGTTGATTCTTCAGAGATGGCATTCAAGATGGCAAGTACACTTGCCTTCAAGGAAGGCTTCATGAAGGCAAACCCTGTTATCCTCGAGCCTATCGCAGCGCTTAAGGTAACGGTTCCTGACGCATTTACAGGCGATGTTATGGGTGATCTGAACAGAAGGAGAGGCCGTGTACTCGGAATGAATTCCAATCACCACGGCAAGCAGATCATTGAGGCTGAGGTTCCTATGTCAGAGCTTTACGGCTACGGAACAGATGTTCGTTCCATGACCGGTGGACTCGGACATTTTGAGTACGAGCTGGCAAGATATGAGCAGGCTCCTACAGATGTTCAGAACGCTGTAATTGCAGCTGCAGCAGAAGAGGAATAATTATAGATTTCATACGCTTAAGGCTGACGCAGATCCTTCGATGATCTGCCGCTGCTTAAGACATAATACTGAGGGCGCGTTGTAATCCGTAATACATGATCGGTTTTATACAGCCTTTTCCGGTTAATGATCCGGTAAAAAGGCTGTATGAAGGAGATATTGTGACAGCGGATATACAGCGCGCCGTTAGTTTAGGCGTATTCATGGTCTGCCTTTTCTGTTTAGGTGAAGCTGAGTTTCTTTTGGTTATTCCTGTATTATCTGTGAGGATTACTGCACGATTGCAGAGGGATTATTTTTTGTGTTATACTTATATGCCATGAAAGGTATCAATTTTCGGAAAAATTTAATACATATTCAGTTTACATGGCATTTTTACAGAAATCTTTTTTCTGCAGCAGCTTTTATTTGCATGCTGCTTATTTCTTCCTGTGCGAGATATGAGCCGGCAGCCCTCGATCCTGGATATGATGCTGAATCATTAAATAATGAGTCCATCTCCATCAGCATAGAGGAGAGCATTGATGAAACAGAATCGGAGGGATCGGGTAAGGAAGCTGCTGAGGCTCTGTCTGAGGAAGCATCTAAGCAGGCTGACAGTAGAGTGCCAGCCCGTGTAAAAGGAATCTATGTCGCATCCAAGCCTCTTGCAAATGAGTCTTTTATGTCATCTTTCTGGGATGTTATGGACAGCACAGAGCTGAATGCGGTAGTTATCGATATTAAGGATGATTACGGAAAGATAACCTACGATATGAAGGGCGTACCTGCCCTGGATGAACTGAACAGTATTGAGGCGGTCATAGAGGATATGCCCTCTCTTATGAAAAAATTTAAAGAGCATGGTATTTATACCATAGCAAGGATAGTCTCACTGCGTGATCCTAATCTGGCAGATGCGTGGCCGGAAGTATGTATGACCAATCCGGACGGCACTGTTTTTAAGGATGGAAGCGGATATGCATGGGTCAATCCGTACAAGACGGAATACTGGGAGCTTCTTCTGGATATTGCGATGCAGTGTGCCGAGGACGGATTTGATGAGATCCAGTTCGACTATATGCGTTTCTGCACCGAGAAGGGTTCCGATGACTGTATTTTTGATGAAGAAGAAGTAAAAGGAAGAGACAAGATAAGCATCATTACAGAACTTGTCGATTATCTGTACTGCAATCTCAGAGAACGGGGAGTGTTTGTTTCGGTGGACTGCTTCGGAACGATCATCGGCAGTAAGGTAGATTCGAGGGCGGTCGGTCAGAATTACGGACAGTTGTCATCGGTTCTGGATTATATATGTCCTATGATCTATCCGTCCCATTATTCCTCAGGCAACTTTGGTCTGGAGCATCCGGATACCAGGCCTTATGAGGCCGTCTCAGGTGCTCTGAATAGATCTCGAAACGAGCTTGCGAGAGCAAAGAATGATGCAAATGAGCATCAGGCAGTGGTCAGACCATGGCTTCAGTCCTTTACAGCCAGCTGGCTGGGAGAGGGCAATTATATTAAATATGATGCGGATGCCATAAGAAAGCAGATACAGGCTGTGTATGATTCCGGCTATGACGAATGGCTGCTCTGGTCGGCTTCGGTAAGCTATGATTTTGATGCCATGCTGACCGACTCACAGGCAGCTGAAGAGGATCAGAGAATAGCGGAGTCAAGAGCCGCCCTTCCTCCGGAGGAGGATCCGTTGATTTCCGAGGAGGAGACATTCCCGGATGAATTGCAGAAGGCACTGGAAAATGATGACCTAAGACCTGAGGATGAGCAGATACTACTTGAGGACGGACCTATAGTTACTTATGAATAATGACAGCAGCTTTGATATACAGGAAGAATTAAAAAAACTCCCGACCAGACCGGGAGTTTATATTATGCACGGACCCAGGGACGAGATCATATATGTCGGAAAGGCTGTTAATCTGAAAAACAGAGTCAGGCAGTATTTTCAGTCAGATAAAAACAAGACAGAAAAGATAAAGAAAATGATCTCTCTGATCAGACGCTTCGAGTACATCGTTGT
>JAQXPY010000043.1 GCA_029100885.1 Clostridiales bacterium
ACCCGATGACGCCATGCGCTTTACTTCATCTGCCCTTGACGCAACCCGGCTGCCGACCAAATAAAATGTTGCCCTCTGACCGTACTGTTCAAAAGCATTCATGATCCTGCTGCCTGTATCTGTTCTCGGTCCGTCGTCAAAGGTCAGTGCCAGCATAGGCTTTGAAGCATCTATCATTCTTCCCCTGCTTACAAATACTCCCGGCTCTCCGGCAGGGAACACTGTGTATGGGTCGGCAAGAGAAGCGGCGATCAGAGACTCTGTATCTGATGAGGTCTGTGCTGTTCCTGAGGTCTGTGCTGTTCCTGAGGTCTGCTGAGCGCTGCCCGAGCCAAATATCACTCCCGTTTCGCCTGTTCCTGATGTACCGCCATCAGACCGCTGAGCTCCTCCCGGTCCTTCCGGTCCGCTCAGCTGTCCGTCCGAAAGCTCCACTCCCGGCGCCAGAATGACTCCGTCCGCAAGAGCCTCTCCGCAAAGCAGCATTATCGCTGTAAGACCTGTTATTATACCTGTTACGATCTTTCTGTATTTCATAAATAAAACCTTTTATCTCCTGAATCAGCCTATGCCTGTTCTTTTCAAAAAAAAACCATTAAAGCATTTGGTGATATTATTTATAGCCTCCGAACTTGATCAATGTCAATATTGATTATATTGTGATGCTTCTGATATCAATTGCAAAATGACCTCAATTAATAATCCCGTTAACTTTCCGCTGCAAATCTGGTATAATCCGCAGGGCACGGACAGCTCTTTCCGGTATTGCTGCATGAACCGGCGTTTACATTAAAGAGTATGTGCAGATACTTTGCAGGTCGTTATCAATCATACCTGCTGCGAGAAAAACCGACTGCATCGTGACCAATTCTTCTGTGGAGAAATACTATGAATTCAGACAACTGCAGACTACTGCTCGAGGAAGCTCCTTCAAGGCTGTACCTCAGATACCTGCTGCCGTCTCTGTGCGGCTGTTTTTTTACGTCCTTTTATATAATTACCGATACAATGATGATAGGGCACGGCGTAGGTCCGGACGGGCTTACCGCGCTCAATATCATGCTGCCTATGTTCTCGGTCTTCATGTCGGTGGGCTACATGATCGGCATCGGAGGCTCTGTCTGCATGGCTGTCGCCAGAGGCGAAGGAAATGAGGAGGCCGCAGATTCTATCTTTACGACCTCCCTCTGCTTCCTGTTTACGGCGGCACTGATATTTACCGTGCTGTGCAATGTATTTCTCGGGGCCATGGTGGATCTGCTCGGAGCAGAGGCCAATAACCGTGCCTTAGCCATGGAATACGGCCGTATCATGATGCTTTCGACCGTACTGTATTTTCTGGCTCCGTTTATGCAGAGCTTTGTAAAAAATGACAACGATCCTAATCGTGTCATGATAGCCTCCATAACAGGAAATCTGCTGAACATCGTGCTGGATTACATTTTCATATTCATCCTGCATTTAGGAATGACAGGTGCCATCAGTGCCACTGTCATCGGCTTCGGTACAAATTCCCTGATATGTGCCACCCATTTTTTCACCGGTGACAACAAGCTGAGATTCCGGACAGAGCTTATCGATCCGAAGGTTCTTAAAAGGGTGCTGTTCAACGGCGCCTCCGCCTTTCTTACCGAGTTTTCCTCAGCTGTGGTAGTGTTTTTGTTCAACCTTCAGGTACTGAGATATCTCGGAGACCCGGGACTGGTCATTTACAGCGTCATCAACAACTATGTCATCGTGGTCATTTCCATGATCAACAGCGCAGGTTACGCGGCCCAGCCGCTGATCTCCTATAATCACGGTGCCGGCGAGACCGGACGAGTCAGGAGTCTTACCGGAACAGGGCTGACCGCGGCAGTCATCATTTCCTTAATGCTTTATGCAGCCGTACTGATAAGGCCGGAGCTCATCATTTCCCTGTTCGTGGAAAATGCTGCCGGATACAGAGAAACCGGCAGCATCGCACTTAGAATTTACTTTTCTGGAATAATATTTGAGGCCATCAGCCTGTATTTCGGGACCTGCTTTCAGTCCGTGATGCAGTCAGGAAAGGCCTTTGTCATAGGTCTGCTCAGAGGACTGCTGCTGCCTTCTGCGCTCATACTGCTGCTGCCGGCATTTTTCGGCGGGAACAGCATATGGCTTGCAGCGCCCCTGGCAGAATTCATCACGGCTGCGGTCACGATCCTTCTGCTCAAGACCAGATGAACAGTTTGATCCGTCTCCATATCCGTAAGATCTTCACCCTATGCGGACTACTCAAGCTCTCTGACCAGCTTTACTATACGGCTCGTGCCGAGTCTTGAAGCGCCAAGGCTGATAAATCTTTCGGCATCAGCTATCGTGCTTATGCCCCCTGCGGCCTTGATCCTGACATGCTCACCGACATGGGCGGCAAACAGAGCAATATCGTCAAAGGTCGCTCCGCCTATCGAAAAGCCCGTGGAGGTCTTGATGAAATCAGCTCCTGACCCGGAAACTATCCCGCACATCCTGATCTTCTCTTCCTCTGTGAGCAGACAGGTCTCAACGATCACCTTGAGTATCTGATCCCTGCAGGCCTCTCTGACTATAGAAATGTCTCTTTCCACATCCACGTATCTGCCGTCCTTCAGTGCTCCAAGATCTATGACCATATCTATCTCAGAAGCTCCGTTTCTTACCGCATCCGCAGCCTCAGCAGCCTTTATGGCCGAGGTGCTGTAGCCGTTAGGAAATCCAATGACGGTACACACCGGCACCCTCATATCCAGGTACTCATATGCACGCTTTACATAAGACGGAGGAATGCATACGGAAGCTGTGCCGTACCTGACCGCCTCATCGCAAAGCTCCTTTATCTCGCTCCACACCGCTGTGGGCTTCAGCAGCGTGTGATCACATTTTGACAGTATTTCCTCGTACAAACGAATTCCCTCCTGAAATATTCATATTATATATTATTATTTATCAGCTATTGTAACTGCTCAGCACCCTGCAAGACCATTTGCAATGCACTCCTCTTCGGCTCGCTTCCTGCTCAAATTCTTCCCTTCTGCTCCTCAGATCCTTTTGCTGTACTGTTCAGCTCCTGACATGCCCCTCGTCCGCAATGGCCTGCATTCTGACATGCTCCGCAGCCGCAGCTGCAGCCCGCTCCGTTCTTTTTGTTTTTATATATAGTTCTGACTGCCATCGTTACGGCCGCAGTCAAAATCAATACTACGATAACATTTCCCATGCTTTGGCCTTCCTTATCAGTCACTTCTGTGCGTCATTTTTCAGCTTCCTGACGCATCACTTCTGTTCGGCTATTCTTTCAGCTTACTTACGCATCACTTTTATTCGGCTATTCTTTCAGCTTACTTATGCATCACTTCTGTGCGTCTATTTTTTCCGCCAATTCGGTCAGGTACATCCATCTTTCCATCTTCGCTTCCAGCTCAGTCCGGCTTTTTTCTGCCTCGGCGGACAGCTCGGTGAGCCTGGCTGAGTTGGTGGCATTGGCATTCATTTCAGCCTCAATGGTCTCTATCCGTTCCTCCAGAGCCGCAATATCATCCTCAATGGTCTCAAATTCCTTCTGCTCCCTGAAGCTGAACTTAAGCTTCTGCTCGTGCTGCCTTCCGGAACGAGCCTTCTCCGAAGCAGCATTGGCTGTTTCCGCAGCCTTTTCGGCTTTTCCGCTGCCGCTTCTCTCCGTCCCTCCTGAAGTCTGCCCGCCTGAAGCTGCCGACTCTTCTCTGATGCGGTTCTCATAATCGGTATAGCCGCCCTCATGCTGTCTCAGCAGTCCGTTCCCCTCGAAAGCAAAGATACGTCCGACTACACGATCCAGAAAATACCTGTCATGGGATACCGTTATCACGATTCCCTGATAGCTGTCCAGATAATCCTCAAGTATACGCAGCGTGGCGATATCCAGATCATTTGTCGGCTCGTCAAGGATCAGAACATTCGGTGCCTCCATCAGCACCCTCAGCAGATTCAGACGGCGTTTTTCTCCTCCCGAAAGCTTTGAGATCGGACTGAACTGCTGCTCGCCCGGAAACAGAAACAGCTCCAGCATCGCTGAGGCGGAAACAATTCCGTCCGCGGTTCTGACATATTCGGCGGTATTTCTGATATAATCTATGACCCTGTCCTTCGGGTTCATATAAGCTATCCCCGCGGATGGGTCGGCTGCTATCTCCTGCGTATAATAGCCTATCTTAACTGTCTGACCCACGACCACCTCGCCGCTGTCCGGCTTCTCCAGACCTGCGATGATCTTCATAAGTGTAGTCTTCCCGCAGCCGTTTTTTCCGATAAAGCCTATTCTGTCATTTTTCAGAAATCTATATGTGAAATCCTCTATCAGCTTTCTGTCCCCGAAGGTCTTGCTGATATCCAGCAGCTCAATAGTTGTGCGTCCCATTCTCGTATAGACAGAGCTGATGCTGATGCTGCTGTCGGTCTCGGGAGCTTCGGTATCACGCAGCCTTTCGTAGCGTTGGATATGCGCCTTCTGCTTGGTGGAACGTGCTCTGGCACCCCTCTGCATCCATTCGATCTCCTTGCGGAGAATAGACCGGCGCTTTCTCTCGGATGCGGCGGCAGAGGCCTCTCTTTCCGCCTTGAGCTTAAGGAAGCCGCTGTAATTCGTCTCATAGGAATACAGTCTTCCCTTGTCCAGCTCAACTATCCTGTTCGTAACGCTGTCCAGAAAATATCTGTCATGGGTCACCATAATTATCGCACCCTTAAAGGCACGCAGTCTGTCCTCAAGCCAGGAAGACATTTCACTGTCCAGATGATTGGTAGGCTCATCCAGCACCAGAATATCGCAGTCCTTCAGCAGCACAGCCGCAAGAGCGATACGCTTCCTCTGACCTCCCGAAAGCTCGGTCACAGGCTGTTCAAAATCAAAAATGTCCAGCCTTGTAAGCATACTCTTGGCATCCGCCTGACTCACACCGTCTCCGCATCGCTTCAGTACCGCCTCCAGCACCGTTTCTCCGGTATCAAATGACGGGGACTGGGGCAGATAGCTTATGACGATGTGATTTGCCCTGGTGACCTTTCCGGAATCCGGCTCCTCCTCCCCCGCAATGATACGAAGCAGAGTGGATTTTCCGGTTCCGTTGATCCCGATTATTCCGACCTTTTCACCCTCATGGAGAAAGAAACCGGTGTCATCAAAGAGCATTCTGCCGGTAAAGGTCTTTTCCAGATGTTCAAGTGAAAGTATATTCATGATTCAGCCTTTCAGCCGCCGGCACAGCTT
>JAQXPY010000044.1 GCA_029100885.1 Clostridiales bacterium
AGGATATTTTTCCTTATCTCCCGGCTTATATACTCTTACCGGAAGGCTTCCCCAAATGCACGGAATATCGATATCCATCGTCTCAAAGACCTCCGGATAACGTGATGAATCGTTATAAGCTCTGTCCGCATTTTTCCGAAGCGCAGCAACCAGTTCAAGATCCTTTTGCTGCTGCTCCTCATCGGAAGGCTCTGCCGAACGCAGACTGCCGCTGTTATCGCTGCCGTTGCTGCTGCCGTTGCTGCTGTTTCTGCCGCTGTTGTTGCTGCCGCTGTTATTTTTTAGTTTTGCTTCGTAAAAGGCTCTTACCTGAGGATCCACTGCCATAGCTGTCTTCCTTCCCAAAATATATTTTTGTCTCGGCACCGCCGGCTAATTGTATGTCAGTATTTTTCAATATCACCGGACTATTCCCGGCATCAGTTGCTTCGGCGCTCTCAGGCAACCCCATGTAATGATCTTCCGGTTCTGCCGAACAGCCTTCTTTTCCTATAAATTCTAATCATATTTTTATTAATTTTCAATGAATTTTATTCAATATTTGTTAATTTTTTATTTATTATTTACAATTCCGTGCAGTCTGTCTATATTAAACCTATAGGTAACATAATTTTCGGAAAGCATTTTTCGAAAAATAGACATTCACTGCGTTTTTTCTCTAAAGGAGGCATCAAAATGAAACCATTAACTCATGAAGAGAAGCATGCTCAGTGTATGAAGGAGATCAAGGCAACTCTTATTGTTGCCCTTCTTACTTGTGCCTGGGAATGTATCTGGGCTTTTGCCCTCAACGGTACAGGTCTCATGTTTCTCGGTATCCCTGCCTGGGTATCTGTTTCGGTATTCGGCAGCATCATCATTGCAATAGGAGGATGTATCTTCCTTCTGAAAAAGGTCTTTGTAGATTTCGACTACGATGATGAATTTGAGGAAGGAGGCCAATGATCATGACAAATACACAGGTTATAGTTCTCGGTGTTCTCATATTCTATCTTGTATCCAATATCGTTATCGGTCTTGTTTACGGAAAGATCAGAGACAAGCGTTCCCAGCTCAGCTCGGAGAACAAATACTTTATCGGCGGACGAGGCATGAACGGTCTCATCCTCGCTATGACAACCATGGCCACCTATACCTCCGTTTCCTCCTTCCTCTCCGGTCCGGGAGCAGGCGGTATGAGCTACGGCTACACACAGGTCTGGGTCGCTGCAACACAGGTTCCGGTCACCTTTATGGTTCTCGGAGTACTCGGAAACAAGCTTGCCCTTGTTTCCAGAAGGACCGGCTCTGTTACGGTAGCCGGATATCTCAAGGCCCGTTACAAGAGTGATGTTCTCGTTGTCGTAACATCTCTCCTTATGGTCTGCTTTTTCACCGTTCAGATGGTCTCGCAGTTCAAGGGCGGAGCCAATCTTATAGAGATCATTACAGGTCTCCCATATAAGACATCTCTCCTTATCTTTGCACTTGTTGTCATCATCTATACCTCCTTCGGAGGATTCACGGCAGTAGTAATCACCGATACCATTCAGGGTCTTATAATGTGTCTCGGCACCTTCCTGCTTCTGTTCTTCACTCTCAAGGCAGGCGGAGGAACAGCGACTATCAATGCCAACCTTGCACAGAATCTTCCGGGAGTATGGGACAACCTTACAGGAAAGTTCGGTCCCGGCACTTTGCTGTCCTACTGGATCCTTGTAGGCTTCGGTACCATTGCTCTCCCTCAGACCGCAGTCCGCTGTATGGGCTTCAAGTCCACAAAGAATCTGCATAGCGCAATGATCATCGGAGCCATCAGCTGTGCCTTTGTTATCGTCGGAATGCACCTTGCTGGAGTATGGGGCGGCGGAATAGTTGATACCTCAGCTCTCAAGTCCTCCGACTATTTCATTCCTACTCTGGTAATGCAGATCATGCCTGTAGGCATTGCGGCAGTATTCCTTGCCGCACCTATGGCTGCCGTCATGTCCACGGTTTCCTCTCTTCTTATCCTTGCTTCCGCTGCTATAGTCAAGGATCTCTGGAGAAACTATATAGTAAAGGATGACCCGGTCAAGATCGAGAGCTACAACAGGAATGTCAGCAAGGTATCTGTTATAGTCACACTGATCGTAGGTATCATAGCAATTATCCTTACCATGAATCCGCCTGATATCATCTGGGTACTCAACCTCTTTGCAATGGGCGGTCTGGAATGCTCCTTCATGTGGCCTCTGGTCGGAGGACTCTTTTACAGGAAGGGAACCCGTCAGGGCGCTGTGGCTTCCTCTATAGGTGCGGCACTGACATATGTATTCTGCTATTACAATGTCAAGATCCTCGGCATCAACGCTGTGGTATGGGGACTCCTTATGGGAGGTATTCTGTATTTCGTTGTCAGCAACATGACCTTTAAGGGAATGGATCCTGATGTGGAAAGAAACTGCTTCTGATGTGAAAAGAAACTGCTTCTGAAAATCAAAAAAATATGACCTCCGAAATCTGGTTCTGTCCGGTTTCGGGGGTCATTTTTTATCGTTTTTTACCCTTTCACGGGTTTCTCGTTATATTTCGGTCAGAAGCTTTCCAAACTCACCCGTGGGTTTTCGTCACCTTCCGGTCAGCAGCTTTTCGAACTCTACGGCGGGCATCGGCTTGCCGTAATAATATCCCTGGACCAGATCACAGCCCATTGACTTTAGCATTTCCGCCTGCTCCCGGGTCTCAACGCCCTCGGCGATAACTCCGATCCCCATATTATGGACAATCTCGATAGTATACTTCAGTATTCCGTTTTTATCTCTGTCCTCCAGCTGGCAGGCAATGAACTGTCTGTCCAGCTTGACAAAATCAAGCTTCATTCTGCTCAGCATATGCAGAGACGAGTATCCGTTGCCGAAATCATCCAGCTCGATCACAAAGCCGTTGTTCCAGAGCTTTTCTACGCTGGTGAGAACCTTCCCGGAATTCTCCATATAGTAGCTCTCGGTTATCTCTAAATGAAGGAGGCTTTTGTCAAGTTCAAAGCCTGCTACAAGCTCCTCTATTCTACCCGCAAGATCCTCCTGATAAAGATTCGCCCTTGAAACATTTACAGACACCGGCACGATTTTCAGCCCTCTGTCTTTCCATTCTCTGATCTGTTTACAGGTCCTGGTCCATACATACTTATCCAATCTGGAGATAAATCCGTTCTTTTCAAATATCTGGATAAATTCTGCCGGAGAAATAATTCCAAGCTTGGGATGCTCCCACCTGACCAGCGCCTCCGCTCCGGCGAGGCGACCGTTATCAAAGCGGAATTTCGGCTGAAAATACACTTCAAAGCACTCAGTCTCAACGGAATGCTCCATTTCCTGTGATATAGCCCTTTCCCTGAGCATATGGGTACGAACATCGTCATCATAAACGGCATATACCTTCTGATAATCCTTTTTAATTCTGGAGGCAGCCATAAGAGCTCTGTCGATCATCTTTTCGACCGGAATGCTTCTGTCCTCGATCTGATAGGCTCCGAATGCGATCCTGACCACCGAACCGGTGTCATTCTCTCTGCAGATATAATCCACACTGCGTCTGATCATATCCTCGTTTACTCGTCCCCGTTCGACAAGGCTAATGAATCTGTCTGCAATCTTGCGCCCGTTCAGGACAATGCCGGAATTATTCTCTCTTCCTGTCCTCATTTTGTCGGCAATCAGAACAAGCAGTCTGTCCCCGGCCTCAGCACCATAGATATCATTGTAAAGCTTAAAATTCTCAATATCGAAGCATATGATATCATACTCCTTTTCCGGATGTCCGGTGATCATCTCCTCCGCAAGCTCGCAGAAATACTCCTTGGTACAGAGTCCGGTCAGCCTGTCGTACTGATACTGATCGATATATGATGCCGTTTCTCTGAGTCTGATAAGGCTTGCGACTCGCCTGCGAATGACCTGAGCATTATAGGGCTTATGGACAAAGTCAGTTGCTCCCCTATCCAGTGCCCTGACCTCCTCATCATCCGCTCCCTTGCCTGTCATGACGATGATCGGCAGCGTTGCAAGCCTGCGGTCTTTTTTTATTCTGTCCAGAAATCCGTAGCCGTCCAGCACAGGCATGACCAGATCCAGCAGAACGAGGGATATCTTATTCTGATACTCCTCAAGAAGCCTGTATGCTTCCTCTCCGTTTTCCGCTTCGATCACAGAATATTCATCTGACAGAATTTCAGATAATAATTCTCTGTTCATTGCATTGTCATCAACGACCAGAATGCTTCTCTTTCTCTTCATTTTTGCCTCACACATACACACAGATATATAATTCTCAGGTACAGCCTCTGCTGTATCATCACATTATATATATATATTCAGCCCGTTTTCCCTGTTTATTGTGTGCCCTTCACTGTGCCTTCACGTGAACCCGCCTGTTTGCGTGATCATCGGTGTTTCGTTATTATCGATATTTCGTGATCATCGGTGTTTCATGATCGTACAGTCACCCCTTAAGAAATGCTTCAGCTATAACCAGATCCGCAGGTGTTGTGATCTTGATGTTTTTCGGATCACCCGCAACGATCCTCACATGGCAGTCGGTCATATTTTCAACTATTACCGCATCATCAGTTATCCTGCTCTCATCTGTGCCGTATTCCCTTATCGTCTTATTGAGTGAATCATATGCCTCCATAAGCAGAGGAAAGGAAAATGCCTGGGGAGTCTGTATGCTCCAGAGTGTGGATCTGTCCAGCGTCTCCGTTGCAAAGCCGTGAATATTAGCCCGCTTTATTGTATCCGTCACCGGAACGGCAGCAACACAAGCCCTTGTCATAAGCACGAACTTACAGCATCTGTCAATAAGCTCTCCGCTCACCATAGGTCTGACTCCGTCATGTATCAGCACATAATCCGTATCCTCAGGAACAGCCCCGAGTCCGTTATATACGGATTTGAATCTCTTATCGCTTCCCTCCGTAATGCTGCGGACCTTGGTAAAGCCATGCCTGATACACATTGCCGTAGACTCTTCGACATAGCCCCTCGGCACCACCAGCACTATCGAAGAAATATTTTCATTTTCCTGAAAGGCCTTAATGCTGTATGCCACCACCGGCATGCCGCATATGTTCATGAACTGCTTTTTTGTGGAGGAATGCATCCTGACGCCGCTTCCGGCCGCCATGATTATTGCAGTATATTTTGGTTTGTTGTCATTCATTTTGCCTGTTTACCTGCCCCGCCTGTCTTAACCGTCAGTGCTGTCTCCGTATTGCCTGCTGTCTGCTTCAGCCTCCGGCTTCCGGTCTTTTCCGCCGGAACAGTCTCACTGACCTGTACAAAGCTTAAGATTCGGATAAGCATTCATGGCTTCATCATCCCTGACCCCGTCCATGTATGCAAAATATCCTGCTGAAGCGATCATTGCCGCATTATCTGTACAGTATACCGGCTCAGGAAACAGACATCTGATGCCGTATGCCCTGCAGCACCTTTCCATTTCTCTCCTTAAAGCCGTATTTGAGCTGACGCCTCCCGCAACAGCCACCGTATCGATACCGTACTCCCTTGCACAGCTTACGGTCCTTGATGTCAGCGAATCGACTACCGACTGCTGAAAGGATGCCGTAAGATCCGGTATATTGATATCCTCGCCCTTCATATTCGCCATATTGATATAGTTGAGGACCGCTGATTTGAGTCCCGAAAATGTAAAGTCATACGGATGTTCTCTGACTTCACCCCTCGGAAAAACGATTGCCTGCGGATCACCGCCCGCCGCAGCCCTGTCCACCTTTGGTCCTCCCGGATATCCGAGTCCCACAGCCCTCGCCACCTTGTCAAAGGTCTCTCCGGCGGCATCGTCATAGGTGCGTCCTATGAGCTCAAAGCTCCTGTAGTCCTTTACCAGAGCCAGATGCGTGTGACCTCCGCTCACTATCAGGCAAACATAAGGCGGCTTAAGATCTCTGTGTGTAATATAGTTTGCCGCAATATGTCCCTCAATATGATTTACGCCCACAAGCGGCTTGTCGAGAGCATAGGCAAGAGCCTTTGCCTCCGAAACACCGACAAGAAGAGCGCCTACAAGCCCCGGTCCCTTAGTAACGGCTATAGCATCCAGCTCTTCAAGAGCTGTTCCGGCTTCCTTAAGAGCCAAACGTATGACTCCGTTTATTGCCTCGCAGTGAAGCCTTGAGGCGATCTCCGGCACCACGCCTCCGTAGACCGTGTGAGTGTCTATCTGGGAGGAAATGATGTTGGAAAGCACTTCTCTGCCGTTTTTCACCACTGCCGCGGCCGTCTCATCACAGGAGCTCTCTATTCCCAATATTGTTATATCCTTTTCAGTCATCATAATAAGCCCCGACGGTTCCTCAGTCATCATAATTCAGCTCAGCTGTCATTCCGTCCCTGCCGCATTTTACCGCCGGAAATATCTCCCTCATCTCATCTAAGTACTGCTTTGGATTTGTCATCGAAGGACTGTAATGAGTGAACCACATCTCTCTCGGAGGTATCTCGGCCTCAGCCGCCATCCTTGCCGCCTCCTGCATCGTACAGTGCCTGTATGCCCTGGCCTTGGCTATAAGCTCAGGATCGCCGTACATGCCCTCGCAGATAAAAATATCCGAATCCGATGCCGCACTGATAATATTGCTGCACGGTCTTGTATCGGTGGTATAGGTTATCTTGATGCCGCGACGTTCCGGTCCCACTACCGTTTCCGGCCGGAATATCCTGCCGCTGTCGGGATCGGTAACTGTCTCTCCGTTCTGAAGACGTCCCCAGAACTTAAGAGGTATATCCGCTGCCTTAGCCGCCTCCGGGTCGAATTTTCCCTTTCTCGGCATTACCGCACTGTAGCCGTAGCACGGAACATTGTGCTTTACCTTAAAGCACTTCAGTATATACGGTCCCAGCCTGTACTCCTCTGTATTCTGGTCCAGCTCTATGAACCGCATCTCAAAGCTCAGATCCGGGGCAATGCATCTTAAGGATTTAACCACATTAAACAGCCCCTTCGGTCCCACCATGACCACAGGCTCGGTCCTATCGGCATTTGACATGTTAAGCAGCATGCCCGGCAGTCCTGCGATATGATCGGCATGGAAATGTGTAAAGCAAATTATATCTATTGATTTCGGTGACCAGCCCTTTTCCTTCAGGGCGATCTGGGTTCCCTCTCCGCAGTCGATAAGAATGTTCGAACCCTCGCTTCTGATCATCAGTGAAGTGAGCCATCTGTATGGCATAGGGGTCATTCCGCCTGTGCCGAGTAAGCAAATATCTAACATGTATACCTCATTATCAGGGCATCCTCGGCCGGAGAGCTGTAATAGTTCTTTCTGATGCCCTCTTCAGTAAAACCGGCTCTTCTGTACATTGATACGGCGGCAAGATTGCTGCTGCGCACCTCCAGAAAGATCCCGGAGACCTTCCTTCGCTTTGCCTCCGAAATAAGTCCCTCAAGCAGCCGGCTTCCGATCCCTTCCCTGCGGTATTCGCTGCGGACCGCGATCCTCACGACCTCCGCATCATCAAAGCATCTGAGGAGACCAAAACCAGCCACCCTGGTCATTTTGTTCTTTTCCCTCTGTGCCTTGTTCCTGCAGCTTCGTTCCTGATCCGTTTCGCACGGGAGCAAGCCGTCCTCACGCAGCACCCTGTGACAGATTTCTTTCTGATCCGTTTTGCTCTGTATGACCGCCGCCGTAAGGCAGTCAAAGGAATATTTCATACTGTCCGAGAAGCTTTCCTCACCCCAGACATTTCCCGGAAAAATACAGCGGTCTATCTCTGCGATCTCCGCTAAAAGCTCTGCATCACTCTCAGCTCCGATAAGCTCCCTGAGGCAGATATCCGGCTTATTCGCTCCCATTGCCGTTCTCCGCTCTCAGCTTCTTCAGACTGTGCAGCCCCGGATCCTCAAGAAGTCCTGCCGCCAGCTCCCGTTCAGCCTGAGTCTTTCGTAAATACTTCGGTGCAAAGCTGTCAGAGTTCATTACCCTGTCATTAAAGCATGTAATGCTGTCAGCACCTGCGGTCCTGACATGCTCTGCAGTAAGCGAATTATCCACCAGCCACTTTTTATATATGACCTCTGCCACTGTTCCGACCGATGCAGCCCTCTGTCTGTTATACTCGGCTCCGGCAAAAACCACGTCCCTGTCCAGTTCTCCGGCAATAATATCGGAATTGACCGGAACGCCGTCCCCCAGAAAGACAAACTCTGTATCCTCCGCATCCCCGAGGCCTCTCAGCCCTCCGAGAAACTCTCTGATATCTCTGGCCCCTTCTTCAATAACACATGCTCCTCCCCTGAATGCCGCAGAATAAACCTGTCCGCGCCTTGCATCCATAACAGGACAGATCACTCCGTCACTGAGAACGCTGAGACCGCATCCCATCGCTTCCAGGGCAGATACACAGATGATCGGAATGTTCAATGCCAGTGCAAGCCCCTTGGCCGTGGCAGCTCCTATCCTGAGTCCTGTAAATGAACCGGGACCGGCGGAGATCGCTATCGCATCCAGTGAATGCTTGTCAATGCCGGAAATATCCAGCATCTGTCTGATCATCGGCAGGAGTGTTTCGGAATGAGTCAGTTTGTTGCTGACTGTAAATTCAGTTTTTAATAAATCATCCTCAATGACCGCAGCGGATGCTGTCAGTCCCGAGGATTCCACCGCAAGTATCTTCATATCTTTTCCGTCATCAAATATGTATATCTTCCGAAACGATCTCCGGATCGAATATATCGATCAGCCTGTAATCGTTTCCTCCGGAAAGGTCTCTTGTTATTCTGATCCGTTTTGCTTCCTCAGGGATAAGCTCACCAATAAGGTCGGACCACTCCACCAGACAGATGCCATCACCGAAAAAATACTCCTCGTATCCGATGGCATACATCTCGTCAATATCACTGATCCTGTATACATCAAAATGATACAGCGGCAGTCTGCCCCCATAATACTCTCTTATAATGGTAAAGGTCGGTGATGTGACAGGCTCCGTGATCCCGAGTCCCGCCGCAAATCCCTTGGCAAATACTGTTTTGCCTGCCCCGAGATCTCCGTCAAGACAGTATATCTGTCCCGCTGCCGCTCTCCCGGCTATTTCTTTTGCAGCCTCAAATGTATCGTTTTCCGAAAAACTATCATATCTCATAATGCTAATTATATTAAAACCGCCCTTTGCTTGCAAGCGGATAAAAAGAATGGTATATTTTTAAACTATGAACGAACAGATTACTTTCAAAGAAAAATACACTCTGCTGTCAAAATACAGCATGATAATGTCTGTTGTAGGAATGACCTCATGCCTGATAGCCTTTCCGTCCGGAATCTATTATGGCTTTGTTTTAGGTGTTACCGGCGCTGCCGGAGGCTTTCTTTCCCGCACCTATTCACTGCGCAAGGGCACCTCGGCCGCCGCTATTATCATCGGTCTTATCGATGCAGGCATCTGTCTGCTGTCATTTCACGGTCTCAACACATTGTACTCATCTCTGAACGACCCTGTGCTCGGACCGGAGATCACAGAATTCGTGCTCGGTATCCTCAGGCAGTACGGTGTTTCTCCCGAGGTCTTTGTCAGCGTCATGCAGCCGTGAATCAAAAAACATCCGCAGTGAGCAAAAACCAAGTGCTCTATGCGGATGTTTTTTTTTAATCGTTATCTGCAACTCTTCTGTCCGGTCTGCCAAGCTGCAGCCATTTCAGATACGCGTTTATGAAAATGTCGATATCTCCGTCCAGAACAGCCTGTGCGTTTCCCGTCTCTTCTCCGGTACGAACATCCTTGACCATGGTATAAGGCTGAAGAACATAGTTTCTGATCTGGCTTCCCCATGCGATCTCCTTGATATCTCCTCGGATATCCGAAAGCTTCTCTGCATGAGCCTGCTGCTTGATCATATACAGCTTCGATTTCAGCATTGCCATTGCCTTGTCCTTATTCTGAAACTGTGATCTTTCCTCCTGGCAGGCACAGACGATTCCTGTCGGAATATGGGTGATTCGAACCGCCGAGGAGGTCTTGTTGATATGCTGTCCGCCTGCTCCCGAGGAACGATAGGTATCTATCCTGAGGTCTGACGGATCGATGTCGATCTCAATATTATCATCCAGCTCAGGCATAACGTCACAGGAGCAGAAGGAGGTCTGTCTCTTGCCCTGAGCATTGAACGGCGAGATCCTTACGAGTCTGTGCACTCCGGCCTCGGATTTCAGGAGTCCGTATGCGTTCTCACCCTCCACCGAGAAGGTCACTCCCTTGATTCCGGCCTCGTCTCCCGGCTGATAGTCGAGAAGCTTGACTGTAAAGCCCTTCTTTTCGCACCATCTTGTATACATGCGGTAGAGCATTTCATTAAAATCCATAGCCTCAGTACCGCCTGTTCCGGCAGACAGAGCTACTGTCGCATTGTTTGCATCATACTCTCCCGAAAGCAGCAGGGCCACTCTCATCTCCTCGATATCCTTCTTGAAAATCTCTAATGCCTCCGCTGCTTCGCCTGCTATCTCGGCATCATCCTCCTCGCTTCCCATCTCGATAAGAGTCTCGATATCCTCATACTGCTGTCTGAGGGAGTTGAATCTGCCTACGGAGTTTTTCAGGGCATTGAGCTCCTTCATAAGCTTCGCGGACTTATCCGCATCATCCCAGAAGTCCGGCTCCTCCATCTGGCGCTCCATCTCTGCGATCCTTCTGCCTTTGTTTTCCAGATCCAGAGACATTTCAAGCTCCGCCAGAGTAGGCTTATAGGAGACAAGTTCCGCTTTGCAATTGTCAAATTCGATTAATGCCATACAACCTCCTCATCCCACAGGTGAAGAAAAATCTATCCTGTCGCCCGGAACGGCATATCTTCCGTGACACTGCTTGAACTTCTTTCCTGATCCGCAAGGACAAGGATCATTAGGATAGATCTTTCTGATCTCTCTCTTCTTAGGCTCCTGTGCCGCATTCGCATCACGGTTGGTTCCCGTGATCTTTGCCGCCGGCTCCCTCTCGACCTTCTGCTGAACCTGAAGATGATACAGCAGTCTTACGGTATCCTCTCTGATGGATGCTGTCATTCCCTCGAACATCTCAAAGCCGACAGTCTTATACTCGACCAGAGGATCCTTATGTCCGTAGGATACCAGACCTATGCCCTCACGCAGCTGGATCATATCATCGATATGGTTCATCCACTTGTTATCGATCACCTTGAGGAGCACGACGCGCTCAGCCTCTCTGAGCTGCTCAGGATCTGTAAAGAGCGCTTCCTTTTCTTCATATATCTTGATCGTCTGCTCCTTCAGAAGCTGCTTGAGCTTGTCCCTTGTAAGGCTGTCAAACTCCTCCTTTGTCATCCTGATCGCCGTGAGCGGAATGATAGGGATCAGTACATTGTTGAGCTCCTTGATATCCCATTCGGATGAAGGCTGATCCTCAGGAATGACCATATCCACTGAATTCTCAACGATGTCCTGAGCGTAATTGATGATGACCTGCCTCATGTTGACGCCGTCAAGCACCTTACGGCGTTCGGCATAAACGATATCTCTCTGCTCGTTGTTGACCTGGTCGAACTTAAGCAGCTGCTCACGAACACCGAAGTTATTGCTTTCGATCTTCTTCTGGGCATTCTCAATCGCCCTGCTCAGCATCTTGTGATGGATCTCCTCGCCCTCCTCGACACCGAGCTTGTTGAATACGCTCATAAGATTGTCCGCTCCGAAGAGTCTGAGGATATCATCCTCGAGAGACAGGTAAAACTTGGACTCTCCCGGATCTCCCTGACGGCCCGAACGTCCTCTGAGCTGATTATCGATACGACGTGACTCGTGTCTCTCGGTACCGATGATCTTGAGTCCTCCGAGGGCTCTTGCCTCATCATCCAGCTTGATATCGGTTCCGCGTCCCGCCATATTGGTAGCTATCGTTACAGCCTTGTGGCGTCCTGCCTCAGCTACTATCTCAGCTTCCTTTTCATGGAATTTTGCATTCAGAACATTGTGAGGAATACCTCTTCTCTTGAGCATGCCCGAAAGCATCTCGGAGGTCTCGATGGTAATAGTGCCGACCAGCACAGGCTGTCCCTTCCTGTAAGCCTCCTCGACGCTTCGGCACACTGCCTCAAATTTTTCTCTCTTTGTCTTAAATACGGCGTCATCCAGATCTATTCTTTTAACGGGGAGGTTGGTAGGAATAGCGATAACATCCATTCCGTAGATGTTTCTGAATTCCTTCTCCTCCGTAAGGGCTGTTCCGGTCATTCCCGACTTCTTCTCAAATTTGTTGAAGAAGTTCTGGAAGGTTATCGTCGCCAGTGTTCTGCTTTCACGGCGAACATTTACATGCTCCTTTGCCTCGATGGCCTGATGAAGTCCGTCGGAATAACGGCGTCCCGGCATGATACGACCCGTGAATTCATCGACGATCACTACCTCTCCGTCCCTGACTACATAGTCCTTATCTCTGTGCATCGCATTGTGGGCGCGAAGAGCAAGGATTATGCAATGCTGGATCTCAAGATTTTCCGGATCTGCCAGGTTGCCGATATGGAAGAATGCCTCAACCTTATGTACACCCTGCTCTGTAAGGGAAACGTTCTTCTCCTTTTCATCAAAAATATAGTCTCCGGTCTCCTCTATCTCCTCTCCGAGAATAGCATTGATCTTTGAAAACTCTGCCGATGCCTCGCCGCGCTCCAGCTGTCTGGCAAGAACATCGCAGGCCTCATACAGCTTTGTGCTCTTGCCTGACTGACCCGAAATAATAAGCGGAGTTCTCGCCTCGTCTATAAGCACCGAATCGACCTCATCGATGATGGCAAAATCAAGCCCGCGCAGAACCAGCTGCTCCTTGTATATCGCCATATTGTCTCTGAGGTAATCGAAACCGAGCTCATTGTTTGTTACATATGTAATATCACATGCATATGCTTCTTTTCTTTCCTTGCTGTCCATGCTGCTGAGCACAACGCCGACCTTAAGCCCGAGGAAGGTATGCACCTTTCCCATCCACTCCGCATCTCGCTTTGCGAGATAATCGTTTACCGTAACGATATGGACGCCTTTGCCTGACAAAGCATTCAGATAGGCAGGACATGTGGAAACAAGGGTCTTTCCTTCACCTGTCTTCATTTCCGCAATGCGGCCCTGATGAAGAACGACTCCTCCTATAAGCTGAACCCTGAAATGCTTCATGCCGAGCACCCTGAAGGCCGCCTCTCTCACTACCGCAAAGGCCTCCGGAAGAATATCATCGAGAGTTTCTCCCTTTGCCAGACGTCCCCTGAAAATATCGGTCATAGCCCTGAGCTCTTCGTCTGTTTTGGCTGCCATCTGGGCATCCAGCGCCATGATCCTGTCAACTATAGGGTTGATCCTCTTTAATTCTCTTTCACTGTGTGTTCCGAACAGTTTTTCGGTGATACCTGCCATCAATTAGCTCCTGTCTTGTAACTCACTGCCGCCCTTACGGCCTTCAATATGCTGCCAGCCTCAGGCAATACTTTCTTTTCCAACTCTATTCCGCTCGGAACGGGACAAAAGGCTCCGCAGACTCTTTTGACCGGCGCCTTCAGCCTTCCGAATGTGTTCTCCATAATAACTGCCGACAGCTCCGCTCCGAAGCCGCCCTGCATGACCGCTTCATGAACTATCACAGCTCTGCCGGTCCTTTCCACCGATTCTAAAACAGCATCAGTATCCAGAGGACTCAGTGTCCTGAGATCCAGCACCTCGGCGCTTATCCCCTCGCTCTCGGCCTGCTCCGCCGCCCTGAGGCATTCCGTGACCATCCTGCCGTATGTGATAAGTGTGATATCACTTCCTGACCTCTTAATATCAGCCCTGCCTATAGGCAGGGTGTACTCATCCTCAGGCACCTCTCCACTGGTCTGGTACAGCAGCTTCTGTTCAAGAAATATGACCGGATTATTGTCTCTGATAGCGCTCTTCAGAAGCCCCTTGGCATCATAAGGCGTAGACGGTATCACAACCTTCAGCCCGGGAACATGACAATACATGCTTTCAAGTGACTGGGAATGCTGGGACGATGCCCCTGTTCCTGCACCTGCCGCAGCCCTGATGACCATCGGCACCCTGACATCTCCGGCATACATAAAATGCATCTTTGCTGCTTCATTCATGATCTGATCCCAGCAAACGGCCATAAAGTCAGAAAACATGAGCTCCGCCACCGGGCGCATACCTGCTGCCGCAGCCCCCGCTGCCGCACCGATAAAGGCCGATTCGGAAACCGGCGTATCCAGAACTCTGCCGGGTCCAAACTCTGCCAGAAGTCCCTCGGTGGCTCCGAAGCCGCCTCCGTAGACTCCCACATCCTCTCCCATCACTATCACTGAGTCATCCCGACGCATCTCTTCAGCCGTTGCCTCAAGAATAGCCTCACGATAAGTTTTTATCATTATCATTCTCCCCTAAATCAATCGGCATATACAGCATGCACCAGACTCCCGATGCTTTCATCCGCCACCGGCTGACTCAAGGCATGATCCGAGGCCTCTCTTGCCTGCGCTGCCGCCAGGCTCTCCATCTCAGCCAGTTCTTCCTCCGTAAACATCAGCTCCTCCAAAAGCCGTTTTCTGAATCTTACTATAGGTCCGCGATCCTTCCAGTACCGGATCTCCTCTTCTGTTCTGTATTTGTTCTGATCGGAGCGGGAATGCCCCGCAACTCTGTAGGTATGCTCTATAACAAGGCAAGGTCTTTCATTTGAGAGAACATATTCTCTCGCCCTGCTCATGGTATCCGCCACCTCCAGCACATCGTTGCCGTCTGCTTCAAAGCACCCGAGACCGAACGCCTCCGCTCTGACGGAAAAATCTGTGTTTGCCGAGCCTCTTTCCACGGTTGTCGATACTGCATAATGGTTTTCCACCAGAACAAAGATGACCGGCAGCTTCCACAGTCCCGCAAGATTCATGGCCTCAAGCATGGCTCCGGAATTCGCCGCTCCGTCTCCGGTAAAGCACACCGAAACACAGTCCCTGACATGCCTGCTCTTGGCTGCCAGCGCCGCCCCGCATGCCAGCGGTCCGTTTGCTCCTACGATTCCGTTTGAACCGATGATGCCTTTTTTGATGTCGCAGATATGCATGGAGCCGCCTCTCCCCAGATTCGTTCCTGTGCTTCTGCCGAGGAGCTCGGCCATCATAGCCCTGATATCCACTCCTCTTCCGATACATACGCCGTGTCCCCTGTGAGTCGGGAAAACGTAGTCTGCCTCTCCCAGGACTGCGGTACTGCCCGCATCCACAGCTTCCTCACCGAAGCAAAGATGAAGTGTACCATGAATAGCGCCTTCGGCGTAAAGGCGCTTTACTTCTTCCTCAAATTCTCTTATTAAGAGCATGCTGTAATACAGCTCTTTGTAAAAATCTCTGTCTGTTCTAATCATTTTCTGATCCCGACGCACACTTTTGCCCGTAAAACCTACCACCAAAAATGAGAGATGTCAAGTTATGCATGTACTATTCGGCTCCGGCCCGTAAATTTCGACAATCAGCGTCATTTTGGATAAAAAATCCGACGTATTCTGTAAATTATTTCCAAGCTGTGCTATAATCTCGTAGTCATATGTTAATATGATACCGAGGTAATTAATAATGAAATCCTACAAATTTGCTTTGACAGCCAATGCCGGATTATCGATCACATTTCCGTCCGCTCTGATATGGATAGATGCGGTACACACAAAGAAGGCTCCCACCTATTCCACTATCACGCCGGAGATATGGAAAACCATGCTGTCCGACCCCGATTATTCCGGCAAAGCCATGAGGGGTCCCGATGCTCTGGCTTTTTCTCACTGTCACATCGATCATTTTTCATCCGATATCGTTCGCGAAGCCATGAGACTCTGGCCTGATGCAAAGGTGATACTGCCGGAAAGGTATTTTCCCGATGAGATACACGTTGACGGGAAGGGAATGTATGTGGATGTCAATGATGTATCTCTTCATTTTATAAAGACACATCACTGCACCAGACGCCATCACAATAAAACTCACTACAGTCTCATGATGAATGACGGCGGAACAAGGATATTCATGCCGATGGACTCCTCCATGTCAGATCCCGACATGCATTATGCCGCTGTTCATAACGACATTGACATAGCAATAGTGGACTATGTCTGGGTAATGATGGGCAAGGGCCGCGAGATCATAGAAAACGACATCAGACCGCGTCATCTGCTGATATACCATCTGCAGTTTGAGCAGGACGATCACTGGAGCTACCGTGCTCAGACCCGCGAGGCTGCAAAGCTCATTACCGGTATTCCTGATGTGCGTATCCTTGATACCCCGTTTCAGAAGGAGATCATCGAGATCTGAGCATCAGTAGCCGAATTCCTCGCTGAGAGAATCGTCATTATCGATCCACTCACTGACAGCTATTGTCCTGTATTCGGTATCGGAATCCCTCACTATCACCTTAGCAATGCCGGCATTGATGATCATCCTCTTGCACATGGAACAGCAGTTGGCATTGCTCACATACTCTCCTGTATCCATCTCTCTGCCTGAAAGATACAGGGTACTGTCTATCATTTTGTCTCTGGAGGCGCTGATAATGGCATTTGCTTCGGCGTGGACGCTCCGGCACATCTCATACCTCTCTCCCCTGGGAATGTTCATCTTCTGCCTGATGCAAAAGCCAATATCCGAGCAGTTCTTTCTTCCCCTCGGAGAGCCCACGTACCCTGTGGATATAACCTCGTCGTTTTTCACTATGACAGCACCGTATCTGCGTCTTAAGCAGGTGCCTCTCTGGGATACTATATCAGCCAGATCCAGATAATAATTAGTCTTGTCTCTTCTTTCCATTTCGAAGTATCGTCTTCCTTGTGCAATGATTCAATCCTGATAACAGTCTTATTATTATACTCTGACTTTTCTCTGCATTCAACCGGACTGTCAGGTATGTTTATTTAACTTTTTGTGCATTCTTTCTTCAATTTATTATATTTTCATAAATTTTTTATCAAATATACTCAATACACCCTTTAACTATGTTATACTGTTTACAGATGAAAGCCTTTCATCCCAATAATACAAACAGGAAGGAAGTGTTGTTATGAAGTTTAATATTACAGGTAGGAACATCAATGTCGGAGAGAGAACCAGAGAGCATATTGAGAAGAAGTTCGGCAAGCTTTCCAAGTTCTTTGTCGAGGATACCGTTGCCCATGTGACATTATCCAACCAGAAGGATGACTATATCGTTGAGGTATCTATTCCTATCAAAAACTCCATAATCCGTGCGGAGGAAAGCTCCAGCGATCTGTATGTATCCATTGATCTTGTTGAGGAGGTTCTTGAACGTCAGATCAAGCGTCACCGCACAAAGCTCATTGACAAAAACCAGAGTGCGGCGTCCTTCTCAGATATGTTTATCGAATCGGAGGAGCCTGCAGAGGATGAAAACGATATCCGTATAGAAAAGGTCAAGAAGTTTGATTTTAAGCCTATGACGGCGGAGGAAGCCTGCCTGCAGATGGAGCTCCTCGGTCACAGCTTCTTTGTTTTCAAAGACGCGGATACCGATGAGACCTGCGTCGTATATAAGAGAAAGAACAACAGCTACGGCATAATCGAGCCTGATATTTGATATTCCGGCAGCAGACTGCATGTATATAACAGCGGAGGGAGCATTTCGCTCCCTCCTTTGTCTTTTCAGAACAGCAGCATCATCAGCGGCATCGTAATGATGCACCCTAATGTCGTAACAAGAAAGCAGCCGGATGCTCTGGCAGCATTTTTATCGTACTGCTCCGCCAGAATAGGAATAAAGGAGCCTGTAGAACAGGATGCCATCAGGGCAAAGCTTCTAAAGGTCAGATCATCCCTGATCACAAATCTCAGGAGCAGACAGCAAAGCAGCGAGGAGACCACGAGTCTGAGAAAGGATACCTGGATCACGCGTTTTGAGACCACTGCCCTGATATCGCAGGAGGCTATGATGCAGCCTGTATTTATCATCGCTATAGGAGCATTCAGACTTGACAGATAGTTGACCGGGCTCATGATGATCTCAGGAAGTCTGATCTTGAATATGAGCAGCAGGGCAGCAATAACGGTAACTAATGTTCTGTCCGAAAACAGGTTCTTTTTTACCATTTCCGCCGACCTTTCTCCCGTCATCATTATAGGTCCCATGCCGATGATCCAGAACACGATATTAAACACAAACACAGAGCAGGAAGCATAGAAGACTCCCATATCTCCGAATACCGCTCCTATCACCGGCATTGCAATAAAGCCCACATTATTGAAGGCAATACAGGAACGGTCCACTGAGGCATCCTCAGCATTTTTCCGAATCAGTATAAAAGACAGTCCTATCAGGGTCAGCTGAAACAGAAACGAGTAGCCGATACCGTAAACCAGCGCCGACGCGTTGTTCCAGAGCATGTCGCTCTGAAAGGATCTGAGCATAAGAGCCGATACAGAAAGATGAATGAGTATGGAATTCATCGATCTGATCCCATCTTTCCCGATCAGCCCCTTTTTAAACATTATGTAACCTATAAGTACCAGAATGAACAATTCGGTTATACTTCTGAAGGTAGTGAAAAACATATTGCCGCCTCTGTTTATGACTGTGCTAAGAATTCCGTCAGCGGATAGTTGATGATTCCGCCCTTGTTGATCTTTGTCTCGCTGTCCATTGACAGCACCATCTTGAAATAATTGTCTCTGATCTTTGCCAGCGGTCCGAATTTACGCTTAACGGTGTCTTTATCTTCAACACTTACGCAGCAGTTGAGATATGTCCTGTCATCTCCCTTTACCGCCATAAAATCCACCAGACTTGAGTTCTGCTTTGCCACATTTACCTTAAAGCCTCTGAACAGAAGCTCCAGACACAGGGCGCTTTCCAGCATTGCCTCGTACGATGCGCCTTCGTCTCCCATCACTGCATTTCTCATACCCATATCGCAGATATAGTACTTTTCCTGGGTCTCCAGCTCACGGTCTGCCTTTATGTCAAATCTCGGTATCCTGTAGATCAGATAGGCCCCGGTAAGAGCATCGAGAAACGAATAGACCGTATCCACCGAAATAGTGACTCCGGACTGTTTCACATAATCCCTGATTCCCTTTGGTGAGAACGCTTCCCCTATATGACTGAGAATGTATTCCATGATCTTGTCGAGATGGGAAATGTCTCTGAGCTTGTTGCATTGCACCACATCCTTCAGGATGATGGAATTGTACAGATCCGTAAGATAATTTCTTATGTCGGCGCCGTTTTTCAGTTCATATACTCCCGGCATGCAGCCTTTCCTTAAGTATTCCTCAAAGAGCTCCGCCTTGCTGCGTTCCGGCATTTTTACATCCCCGGCTTCTTCCTCCCGCTCCCCGGCAGCCTCCAGCTCGAGATATTCCGAAAACGTAAACGGATAGACCTCTATCTTTACATATCTGTAATCCAGCTTTCGCGCATAATCTCCTCTGAAAATACTGCTGTTGGAGGAGGACACATATATATCGCAGTCAAACAGATTCATAAGCTCCGCTGCGACCTGCGCCCAATCATTTACCCGTTCAGCCTCATCAATAAAAATATAGCAGTGTTTTCCGCCGCAGCTTTCTACGAAGGTATGCAGCATTTCTCTCAGATCATCTGTCTTATTTATATAGGAATAGATCATTCCTTCCAGATCGACATAAAAGATGCATTCCTCCGGGACTCCGTTTTCCCTCAGCAGTCCGATAAACTGTTTCATCAAAACCGTCTTTCCGCATCTCCTGACACCGGTAATGATCTTAACAATATTTCTGTCGACATACATTTCCAGCTTCTTCAGATAAAGCTCTCTTCTGATCATTGCTCCTCCTTCTTAACAATATTGAACGTTCGTAACTGTTCAGCACCCAAAAGCTGTCAGAGTCCTGATACTCCGGCAGCGGCCGGATGAGGATCAAAGCTTTTTGAAGCTGTCAGAGTCCGAGCACTCTGGCAACAGCTGCAACAGGAAATCCCACGACCGTGTAATAATCACCGTCTATCCTTTCCGCAAGCAGCGCTCCCCTTCCCTGGATAGCGTAAGCTCCTGCCTTTCCCTCATATTCTCCCGACGCTATATATGCTCTGATCTGTTCGTCAGTCAGGTCATAAAAGCCTACATGTGTGGTTGACGTAAAGCTCTTCACAAATAGTCCGGTGTTATCATGTTCTCCGAAAACCCGGTCACAGGTTCCGTTCTCTGAGATGCCTTGTCCGTCTGACAGTCCGGAAATGACCGTCACCCCTGTATGGACATCATGGTATCTTCCGCTTAAGGCCCTCAGCATTCTGAAGGCATCTTCTTCGTCTCTAGGCTTTCCGAATATCACGCCGTCCAGAACCACTACCGTATCAGATCCGATAACAGTAACCTCTTCTCCCGAATGACGGCGGAATATATCCTCAGCCTTGAGTCTCGAGTAATACTCCGCTGCTTTATCCGCACTTATCCTGCCGGTAATCCTGTCCTCGGCATCCGAGGTCTCCGAATCGAACGGAAGACCGTATATCTTCATCAGTTCTCTTCTCCTCGGGGAGGCCGAGGCAAGGATTATTTTTCTGTCTGTCAACATATTCATAATGTACCTGCTCATACCTATCATTCATACACAGCCTGCTGATATGTTGCGTGCTCATATACAGCCTGCTCAATTTGTCTATTAATCACAAGATTATACCCTATATTTCTGCGATTATTCAATAATATTTTTCATTTTTTACAGAAAAAGTCGGTTATAATAGAATCATCCTATGATTTTCCGACTTTTGTTTTACCGGAATGGGGTGTACCGCAATGATCAAATATGCCAAATTCTTTTCCTTTCTGAAAGACAGAAACTTTTCACAGTATTCTCTCATAAAAGACCACGGAATATCTCCCAATCATTTACATCTTATGCGCTGCAACAGGGACTCCGACCCGGTTCTTCGCACCAAGCGCGGAATACGCACCTTTACTCTGATAAAGCTCTGCGAGATACTTAACTGCCGGCCCGATGATATTATTGAACAGGATATTGTCAATGATGATGAATTACGAAAAACTGTTTTCCTTGCTCGATCAGAAGAACATTAAGCCTTCTCATCTCACCTCCTGTTCCCTGATCACGGCGGATACTCTTAAACGCCTGAAGGATAACGGAAATGTAACTCTTTATACTCTTGAGAAGATCAGCGCATATATCGGCTGCGAGATCTGGGATCTGTTCACCTATACGCCTGAATAGATAACCTTAGCGTGAATAAGGCATTCAAAAAGGGCTTCGCTCAAGGGATAATAAATCTGATATGCTCCCTCTTAGGTAGACAAGGTAAATAATAAAAACCTTATATTACTTAAGAGGGAGCTTTTCTATGTCCAAACACAAGATTAATCCAAGCAACAAGATAGACGCTGTTCAACGAATCATGGAAGGAAGTGAGGGCTTGTGTCAGGCTGCTCGAAGGTTAAACGTTTCTCCTACATCTGTAAAACAATGGATGAGCATCTATAACAGTGATGGTATTGATGGATTTCATTCCACAGGTAATAAAAAGTACTCTAAAGAACTGAAGGAACAGGCTGTACTTGATTACCTTGCCGGAAAAGGGTCCCAGCAGAGTATCTGTCAGCGATATGGAATCAAATCAAAAAGCAAGCTGCAACTGTGGATTAAGAAGTATAATGGTCATGATGAATTAATTAGCCGTGGAACCGGAGGATTCAAGATCATGACCAAAGGAAGAAAGACAACATTTGATGAACGCATAGAGATCGTACAGTACTGCATTGCACATGATCACAACTATGCGGAAACATCAGAAAAATTTCAGATATCATACCAGCAGGCAAGATCCTATACTGTCAAGTTTGAGACCGGCGGCATCGAAGCTCTGCAGGATCACGGAGGGCATAGAAAACCTGCTGATGAACTGACAGAAATCGAAAGACTCCGTGCTGAAAACAAGATACTGCGTGCACAGAAAGAACGTGCAGAGATGGAGGCATCTTTCTTAAAAAAACTCAACGAGATAGAGAGGAGGCGGGGCTGAGCAGGATACGTCATAGCCATATATACCAGGCAATTAAAGAAGAGCATGAAGAACACGGATATCCGATCACTGAACTTTGCAGACTTGGCGGCATAGCCAGAGCCGCTTATTACAAATGGCTTCATAGAGGTAAACCTATATATGAGGCTGAGAATGAAAGAATTGCAGAACTTATAGAATCCATCCATACAAAAGATCCCGATAAAGGATACAGAAGGATAAGGGATGACCTTGCACGCTATCACGACATCCAGGCGAATGATAAAAGAATACTTAGGATATGCCGCAAGCGTGATATCAAGTCAACGATCAAATACGCCAGTAATGGATGTACGCGTCAGGCTGCCAATCCACAGTTTCTGGCAGAGAATCTTTTAAGAAGAGACTTTAAAAAGCGGAGGCGCCTAACCAAAAATGGCTGACAGATGTTACAGAGTTCAAGTATTACATAAATGGAGAAAAACATAAGGTCTATCTTAGTGCGATCCTGGATCTGTATGACAGAAGAATCGTCTCGTATGTTATCGGCGACAGTAACAATAATCCTCTGGTATTCGAGACATTTGATCTGGCCATCAGGCGGAATCCTGATGCACATCCTATGTTCCATTCAGATCGTGGATATCAGTATACAAGCCGCGTTTTTCATTCAAAACTTGAAGCAGCAGAAATGCAGCAAAGTATGTCCCGTGTGGGAAAGTGTATCGATAACGGTCCCATGGAAGGTTTCTGGGGCATTCTAAAAAGGGAAAGATACTATGGTAAGAGATTCCATGACCGGGAAACTCTGGTAACAATGATCTCTGAATATATCGATTATTATAACAATAAACGTTTGCAGAGAAATCTCGGTGTTCTTACGCCGATGGAAAAGCATGCCAGTTACACTCTGGCAGCATAATAAAAAACTGCCACCAGGACTATGTCCTTATGGCAGAAACGTTTTTGTTATTTTACCTGTCTACTTGACGGGGAGCAGTTCAATCCTTAAAGCGACAGCCCATTGTATTTTCCATATTACTGCTGAACCACGATCTCCGAGACCATCAGCGGATTGGAAGCGATATAATCGGCTCCGGCTTTCTCCAGCTCACCCGGATCCGCAAAACCGTAGCTTACTCCAATGGTCTGCAGACCAAAGACCTTTCCCGCTCTGATGTCCCAGTGCCTGTCTCCTACCATGACAGCATTTTCCGGATCTAAAATACCGTTCGTCTTGAGAACGTAACCGATAACATCTTCCTTGGTGGCGCGAAGCCCCAGCTCCTTTGACGAAGACTCATCATCCGAGTTTGCTCCGGCAACAAAGCAGAAATAATCATCCAGACCAAAATGCTCCAGAACCTTTTCCGCCATTTTCTGCGGCTTTGATGTGGCAAGCAGAAGCTTCTTGTCATGGCCTCTCAGCGTCTTGAGCATTTCCTCTGTTCCGGGATATAATTCATTTTCAAGATAACCGGTCCTGTCGTAATACTCCCTGAAGTATCTGAGACCCTTCACGGCATTCTCCTCATCAAAACCGTAATAGTTCTGAAGTGACCAGACAACAGGAGGTCCTATGATCTTATTAAATGTCTCTTCCTTCGGTTCTACGGTAAACTTCGACAGACTATACTTTAAAGCATTTATTATGCCTCTGTAGGAATTAGTCAGTGTACCGTCCAAGTCGAATAATACATATCGTTTTTCCATAACACTCTTTACAAAACTCCCATGCCTGATTCGGAAAATATGTGCTCTTGCCACTTAAATCCCATTTTTCAGCTTACAATTCGTTTATACTACCACTAACAGCAGGAAATAGCAAGGAATATCAGCTTTTACAGGATCGTCAGACGGTAATAATATGAACAGGAAGCAGACCGGAGGTTCCATACGCTCTGTACTTCTTCGAAAATGTGTATCATTTTATACAATTGTATGTTTTTTTGCCTTTTGTGCCTCATTTCTCTTTATTTTGATGCATTATGCTTATATACTACAAATAGTACAGAAGCATTTTCAGAAAGGACAACGGGATTTGTTTATGAAGATCAGAAACTATGACAGACTTACAGACCACGGATGCCGGGAATCCAGAAGGATAGTCCTGGATATCACGGAAAAGACTCTGCAGAGACTGGACAGCTACAGGATCATCAGATCGATGACAAGACTTGAAGGGGATATTCTGCATATCGGTACAAAAAGCTGGGATCTGTCAAAAAAGAAAAACGTATATCTGATTGGAGCCGGCAAGGCATGCAATCACATGGCAAGAGCTATTGACGAGGTTCTCGGCGACAGACTTACAAGGGGTATAGCCATAGTTAAGATCAGGGAGGATTCCGATGTATTCAATAAAACAGAGGTATATACCGGCGGGCACCCCCTCCCTAATGAGGCCGGCTATCAGGCCTGCCTTAAGATCCTGGACATGGTCGACAACGCAGGTCCGGAAGATCTGTTCATCGTGGTCATCAGCGGAGGAAGCTCGGCACTTATGAGCTGCCCTCGGGAGGGGATCACTCTTCAGGACGAGATAGACACAACCGATGTCATGCTCAAAAGCGGAGCCGGCATTTACGAGGTAAATGCCGTCAGACGCCACATATCAGCCCTTAACGGCGGTATGCTTGCAAAGCGCATCCGCGGCCGCGGAGCGGAGCTTGTGGGAATCGGTATCAGCGATGCAGTGGGAAATAAGCCTACCACAGCTCCCGAGGTTCCATATGAACAGTATGCCTCCACTCCTATGGGGCCTGACAAGACCACCCTTGAGGATGCAAGAAACGCCATTCGAAAGTACGCTGTTGCCGAAAGACTTCCGAAGCGGGTTCTCGATTTCATCATGAATGCCGGTCCCGAATACGAAACTCCGAAGGAGTTTAAGGAGAACACCTATTTTCGAATCAACACTCTTCCCGACAGCTGTATCTATGCAAAGGCTATCGCTGAAGAGATGGGTCTGAACGCCTATATCCTTACCTCCTTCCTGGAGGGAGAGGCCAGGGATGCAGGAACCGTATTTGCCTCTATTGCCCGTGAAATACAGAGCTTCGGCAATCCTTTCAAGGCTCCATGTGTTATTCTGAGCTCTGGAGAGGTAACGACCCTTATCACAGACAACAGCAGCATTAAGGGACACGGCGGTCCTTCCCATGAAATGATGACCGGCTTTGCCCTTGCAGCCTCCGGGGCTCCCGGCGCATGTATGCTCTCCATAGACAGCGAGGGTACCGACGGAACCACTCCTGCCGCCGGAGCGATAGTCGACAGCACCACTCTTTCCTCTGCCGGGGAAAACAATATCGATCTAATGGATTCTCTCAGAGGTCACAGCTGTTTTGAGGCTCTCTCCGTACTCGGAGAAACCGTTATTACAGGAAATACCGGAACAAATCTCTGTGATCTCAACATCATGTATGTTCCGGCCTTGTAAGAAGCATCAGATTATCATTCTTTAGAAAGACGGGTGTTTTATGACAGACAGAATCAAAAGTGTAACAGCCAGACAGCTGATCGACTGCAAATGCAGACCTATGGTCGAGGTCGATGTAATAACCGAAAACGGATTTCGCGGACGCGGAAGCGCTCCAACAGGTTCAACTGTGGGTATGTATGAAAGCTATGTTCTCAGAGACGGTGATCCTTCGGAATACGGCGGAAAAAGTGTTCACAGGGCGGTAAACAATGTCACCGGCATACTCGGCCCGGCTATTATCGGCATGGATGTTTCCGATCAGAGAGGCATAGACATAAAAATGATCGAACTCGACGGTACGGAGAATAAAGAAAAGCTCGGCGGAAATGCAATATATGCCGTTTCCGTTGCTGTATTCCGCGCTGCAGCCGCATCCGCAGGAAAGGAGCTCTATAACTACATAGCTGATGGAAGCATCCGTACAGTTCCCGTTCCGAGCTTCAATATCATCAACGGAGGAAAAAACGGCGGCATCACCCAGGCCTTCAACGAATTTATCATTATGCCATGGAAGGCTCCGGATATATACAGCGCAGTTGAGACAGGCGTAAGGATCTTTGAACAGCTTCCTCAAACGATAAAAAAGCGTTTCGGAACCGAGCCTATGGTCGGCCGCTCCTACGGATATACCGCGCCGAGCGAGGATCCCGCGGAGGTTCTGGACACGATCATGGAGGCTGCCGACGCAGCAGGATGCGCAGACCGCATCTCCCTCGCTCTGGACTGTGCCTCCAGCGAAATGTATGACAGCAATGACGGAACCTACCTTCTCAAAGGAGAACGTGTGACCTCCGACGAGCTTATTGACTACGTCCGGGAGCTGACAGACAGCTTTGACTTCGTTTTCATCGAGGATCTGCTTGACGAAAACGACTGGGATTCATTTCCTAAGGCAGTAAAACGGATCCCGAAAACAAATATCATAGGTGACGACTTCATTGTAACAAACAGAAAACGAATAGAGCAGGCCTATGAAATGGGAGGTATCGGCGGCTTCATCCTTAAGCCAAATCAGGTCGGCACTATCACTGAAGCCCTTGATACATACCGTTTTGCTCATGACCACGAGCTTCTGGCTATTACAAGCGGAAGAAGCGGCGGCGTGATCGATGATGTTGTTATGGATCTTGCTGTAGGTCTTCAGCTTCCTTTTATTAAAAACGGAGCACCCCGCTCCGGCGAAAGGATAGAGAAGCTTAACTTCCTGATGCGCGCCTGCTCTCTTACCGAGGGATGCAGAATGTCGGATATCAGCAGATATATAAGGTTCAGCCGGTAACAGGGATATGTCATGGAAAAAATCATCGATCGCATTACCAGAGATTTCGACACCTATACAAACAGCCATAAGGCAGTTGCCACATATATTCTTGCAAATTATGACGAATCTGCCTTTATGACGCTGGAGCAGCTGTCCTCTTCGGCAGGCGTGAGCACTACCACAGTGATACGCTTTGCCAGAGAGCTGGGATATGACGGCTATTCATCTATGCAGGATGCTTTGAGGATCGATCTGAGAACAAAGGTATCCCTGCCCGAAAGGCTGGACTACAATATTTCACTGCCTAATGATGAGCTGCTGAAGCAGGTGCTGTATACCGAGATCAACAATATTGAACAGACCTTCAAGAGTATCGATATGAAGCTGGTGGAAAAGGCGGTACAGCTTATATCTTCCTCAGAAGACGTCTACATCGTCGGACTGAGGCGTTCCTTTTCGTTAGCTTCCTATACCTATTCCAGGCTTGCCCAGGCAAGAGAAAAGGTGAGGCTGATAAGCTCCATAGGAATCAACTATCCGGAGGAGATAGTCAATGCTTCGGAATATGATGTATGCATTGCCTTTCTGTTTCCGAGATACAGCCAGACCACCCTTTCTATACTGAATTATTTTAAAACAAAGGGAGTCAGGATCATTCTTATAACCAGCCTCAACCATATAGCCATAGATAAATATGCCGATATAATACTCCCCTGTGAGACCAGCTGTATTTCCGGCAAGACCTCCTATGTGGCGCCCCTCTCTCTGATAAACTACATGATGGCTCTGTATATACAGGAAAACAAGGCGACCGCAAGAGAGATGCTGAACAAAACCGAAGATGTACTTTCCAGCGGTGTCATTCTGGGACTCGGACTGTAAGCATTGAGAGGCACGCACCGGACTTAATGCACCGGATGATATGGGCTTCTGTCTGTTTTTCTTTGCACTTATTTCGAAATTCAGGCAGAAGGCGTCAGATGATAAACTTTTCTGTTGCTCCTTATTTTAAAAAAATGTATAATAAAATAGAATTATTTGATATTTTTTTTGTATATATGTGACTATTCAAACCGAGGGGGCGGAATCGTGAAAAAAAAGGAAATTGGTGTATTAGGTATCCAGATAGGTCTTACGGCTGATAAGCATGACAATCTCAGAAGAGCCGCAGCTTTGATCGAACAGGGCTTCAGAACTTATAAAAATATTGATCTTGTATGTCTTCCGGAGCAGTATTACTCCACTGTTACTCCTTCGACCAAAGATACCGACAGCGAGCCGTTGGATTCGGAGTTTTTCTATACTTTTTCCGAGCTGGCCCGCAAATACCGTGTCAATATCATTACCGGTTCTTTCCCAATGGCTAAGGACGGCAAGGTTTATGACTGTGATCTGTGCATAAACCGTGAAGGTGTTCTGATAGGAGATTATTATAAAACGCACCTTTTTGATGCCTTTGTATCCCGCGAATCCGATTCCTATGATGCAGGCAACAAGCTCGGGATCGTCGATTTTGACTTTGGCCGTGTAGGTCTTCTCCACTGCTTTGAGCTTCGCTTCGGCGAATACCTGAGGACCCTTGCTCTCAAGGGTGTGGATATGTTCGTTGTGCCTTCAATGTTTTACAAGCCAAGGGAGGATCAGTGGCATATTCTGCTGAACTCGGCAGCGCTCAATAACCTGATCTATGTGGTCGCTCCTAACCAGTTCAATTCCCAGCACTTCGGACGAAGCTGCATCGTAGACCCTATCGGCGTAAATATTGCCCAGGCATCCGATATGGAATGCTGCTTCTACGGAGTTCTCAACATGGAGTATCAGGATCAGATTCGCTCCAAGGTTCCTGTTTACAGAAACCGCCGTCCTGAGCTCTACAATGTCCATTAAGCCGTGGGAACAGCTGTGATAAATGTTTTCATTAAGACAATGGGAACAGCCGTGATACAGGTTCTCATTAAGCATGATAACAGCTGTGATAAATGTTTCATTAAGACACAAAAAAGATGCGCCTCCGATCATATTCCGGAAGCGCATCGCTTTTTTATTGCTGTAAGACCGTCTTCTGATGATCTGTCTTCGTAATCTGTATCACCTGTAGTTTTATGCCTCTGACACCTCTGCCACTATCCTGCGGTAGGCATCGATAAGCACAGCTGCATCCAGATTATAGCAGATAATGTCAAAGCCCTGCTCATAATATGCTTTGACATTGGCCGTCGTTGGAGTAAATACCATCGCATACTTTCCTGCTGCCTTGCATGCCCTGAGTATACGATCGATGGCTGCCTTAAACACCGGATCATCGAACTGTCCCGGAATTCCCATGGAAATAGACAGATCAAACGGCCCTATCATGATACCGTCCACACCTTCTATTGCTGTGATCTCCTCAATACTCTCAAGGCATCCGACTGTTTCGCACTGAGGAATAAGAAGTGTCTCTCTGTTCCAGTATGCCATCTGATCCTCAAAGCCCATGGTTGCCGGATATGCTGTTCCCCAGCCATCCTTTCTTGTTCCGCAGAAGCCGCGCTTTCCTATAGGTGCATATTTCGCATATTCCACGACTCTTCTGACCTGATCAATCGTTTCGATACAAGGCACGATGATTCCGCCTGCTCCAACATCCAGCAGCTTGAGAATGGCAGGCCGCGATATCTCCCTGACACGGCAGAGCGGTGTCATCCCGGATTTTTCACATGCCCTGATCATATCCGCGGCACTTTCAGCCTCTGCCGGATTATGCTCATTATCTATAACCACAAAGTCAAGTCCTGTATTTCCCAAAGCCTCAACAGAGTTGGCTCCGCCTAGCTCCGCAAAGGTTCCGAAGACATGCCCTCCGTTTTCAAGCTTCCTTCTCAGATTGTTTTCCATAAAGCTCTCCTTTCAGCTGTTCCATAGTCCTGTTATACACCGGATGTCTGAGATACGGTGCAATACAGCACATAGGTTCGAGTACAAAATCTCTCTTGTGCATCTCGATATGCGGTATATGGAGCTCCGGCGCATCCAGAACAATATCATCATACATCAGAATATCTAAATCAAGGGTTCTCGGTCCCCATCTGACGATCCTTTTTCTTCCGGCAGCATTCTCTATCCTGTGAAGCTCCTCCAGCAGCTCATGCGGAGTAAGGAGCGTATCCATCTCCAGGGCGCTGTTCAGGAAATCATCCTGTTCGATTCCTCCGTATGGCTTGGTCACTATGTAATCCGCTGTTTTCAGCACACGGCATCCCCTTGTTTCATTCAGCTTCCTTACCGCCATATCCAGATATGCCCTGCTGTCTCCCATGTTGGATCCCATAGCGATATACGCCCGGTGCCAGCTTCTGGAAATACTGACTCCTACAGTCTCAAGAGGAAGATGTACCGGAGCCCATGGCTTCTTAAGCTCGATCGTAACGCCCTTAAGCCTCGGAATGTCCAGCAGAAGCTCTTCGGCAAGATTTTCCGCCGCAGCCTCTATCAGCTTGAAGGTATGCTTCTGAAGGTACTCAGTAATAAAAGTGCTCACCTCGCCGTAATGCACAGATCTCGACAGGTCGTCACTTCTGCCCGCCTCCCGGGTATCCGTCAGAAGCTCTGCCGAAACCACAAACTTCTGTCCGAGGACAGTTTCCTCCGGAAATACTCCGTGATTCGCAAAGACCTCAAGGTTCTTAATAAAGATCTTATCCACGCAGTATGGCCTCCGTCATTCTGACTGCTCTGACATTTTCCTTAACATCATGAACTCTGACGAACATCGCTCCGTTTATCACTCCGAAAACAGTC
>JAQXPY010000045.1 GCA_029100885.1 Clostridiales bacterium
ATCCTTGTAAAGAAGATCGATGAGGCTGTTGAATCTCTCAGGGATGAGCTTACAGCCTTTGCATGTGAGATTTTTGCTATTCCTACACAGAACCCGCCGGGGTACAATTATGATAAATGTACCAAAGCGATCGGACGAATGATGGAGAAGATCGGCATGAATGTCGAGTACGTACATGTACCGGAGGATCGTCTGAATGAACTCGCACCAAAGGGAGAAGGACTTCCCCGCATGAGTGTGGTCGGTACTCTTCCTGGTGCTTCAGCCCGTCCTAATATCCACTTTACAGGTCACTACGATGTTGTTCCGGAAGGCAAGGGCTGGTCTTATGATCCTTACGGATGTCAGATTGTTGACGGCAATATCTACGCCAGAGGCTCCGCCGATCAGAAGAGCGGTATAGTCAGCGAGCTCATTGCTGCCATGGCTCTCCAGAAGGCGGGCATCAAACTCAACGGCACATTTATCGCTTCCGCTACTCCGGATGAAGAGACCGGAGGACAGGCAGGTGTCGGATATATGGTCGAGCAGGGATACTTTACAAAGGAAAGTACAGACTACTGCGTCATTACCGAGTGTCTGGACGTGGATAAGGTCTGCATCGGTCACCGCGGCACCCTCTGGTTTGAAATCTATATCAAGGGCAGGCAGTGTCACGGCTCCCAGCCGAGCGAGGGAGTAAATCCGATAGAGTTCATCAACCGTCTGCTCAATGTTGTGCGTGAGGATATTGAGCCGCTTATTGCCGAGCCTACTCCTCTTCCGGTAATGCCTCCTGCATGCCGCAAGACTACTCTGACTCCGACCATCATTCAGGCCGGTGAAAAAGTCAACACAGTGCCTGCCGATGCTATGATCGCCTTTGACTGGCGTCTTATTCCTGAACTCAGCATTTCCTGGGCCAAGGAACAGATCGAAGCTGCACTTGAAAAGGTAAAGTCTCAGATGCCCGGCACAGAATACACTATCAAGTATATCGGTGAGGACAATCCTACTCTTGTCGCAGATGACACAGATGTTGTCAAGGCATTTTTCAGAAACGGCAGGGAGTATTTGGGTCGTGATATGCAGTTTTCGGTAAGCCCCGGAATGGACGATCAGAAATACGTTGTTCAGGTGGGAGGCATGGAGCAGTGTATAGTATACGGTCCCGGTCGTCTCACTCTTGCTCACAAGGCGGATGAGTTTGCCAATATTGATGAAATGCTCACAGCAGCCAAGGTCATGGCACTTTCGGCAGCAGAGCTTCTCGGAACTGTTGACTAAACACCCGTATGATCTCAGACTGATTTATACTCATACATCTGATCATTGATATTTTCAGATACTTTATAACAGACTATGTACGAATACAAAACAAGAATCAGATATTCGGAACTTGACGAAAGCGGCCGTATACGGCTGCTTTCGCTTCTTAATTATCTTCAGGATACCTCCTGCTTCCACGGTCAGTCCTGCGGTATGTCTACCGAGCACTACGCGCGGATCCATCGCGCCTGGCTTCTCAATTACTGGGATATCCATATAGATGCTCTCCCAGCCGAGGGTGAGGAGATAATCGCCGGGACTGCGCCGCATGATTCAAAGGGTCTTTTTGCCTTCAGAAATTTCTGGCTCAGGAAGCCTTACGCTGCAGCAGATACATCCGATTCAGGATCATCGACCTCCGTAAGTATCGGTTCCGGTTCTTCGGATTCAAGCAATACACCAGACAATAATTATTATCTCAGGGCGGATTCCAGCTGGTTCCTCGTCAATACCGATACTATGATGCCTATCAGACATACTGCCGAAGATATCGAGCCTTATGGCGAGCTCAGGGATCACCTCGGCTTAAGTATCAGAACCAGAAAGGTCCGTATTCCGGATGCCTCAAAGCTGCAGCCCGCAGGAGGCTGTGCCGTCACAAGGTACATGATCGACTCCAACCACCATGTCAATAACATCAGATACATAGGAGCCGCTTATGATGCACTTATCGATTCGGGGCTCGTTACCGCTGACTATTATCCTTCCCATATCCGTGCCGAATACAGGCATGCAGCTGTGTACGGAGACACACTCTGCTTTTCATCCTGTACAGAAGGCGGAAATATCACGGTGCTCGTTTCGGCTCCGGACGGCAGAGAGTTCTGCGCTATAGAATTCTCCTGATCCATACCTGTATCATATCAAAAATGCTTTATGCTTCGATATCCGTAAAAAAACCGTAAGGATACATTTTCATATCTTTATGCAATAATAAACCTATGAGAAATAACCTACTTAAGTCCGTTTTAAGACGGCTTTCAGCTTTATGCATATTGTCGGCTGCCATATCCTTTTCTGCCCTTACCTGCGAAGGATATGCTGCTGCGGATACCTTTACCCCTATCAGCACGGAAAAAACCGATTACTCCTCTTATTTCGGAAGCGGACGCCTTACAATGCTGGCAAACTACGATTCGGATGCTCAGAGTCTTTCCGTTATCATTGAGACAGGCGACGGAGGCATGATAATAGTTGACGGAGGCTGGGATTACAACGGTGAATCACTGTTAGCAGAGATCAAGGCCCGCGGCGGTCATGTATATGCATGGGTTATTACACATCCTCATCGTGATCACGCCATGGCTCTTGCCTACATCCTGAATAATCATCATACGGAGATTACCATAGACGGCATTTATTATAATTTCTTTGATGCCGAATGGTATAAGCAGAATGATCCTGAATCTGTTGAGGTCATTGAAAGTCTTTATTCCGGTTTTGATAATATTTCTGAGGATAAGCTTCACGGGGACATTTGTTCCGGTCAGATCATTGAAGCCGGAGCAGCCAGGATTCAGGTTCTTAACGATCCTTACAAGGCCAGCACCAACTCAGGAAATAACAGCAGTGTTGCCTTTACGGTTTCTCTGAACGGAACAAACACGGTATTCCTCGGAGATCTGGCTCTCGCGGGCGGAAAAGCTCTTATGGACACGCTGGAACTCAGCTCCATCAAATGCAACATCGTACAGGTTGCCCACCACGGGCAGGCAGCGGTAGACTATAGCTTCTATCAGCAGCTTATGCCAAGGGTATTTCTGTGGCCTACTCCCGAGTGGCTGTGGAACAATGACGGAGGCTCCGGTCCGGGAACAGGACAATGGAATGCAGTTGAAGATACCAAGAACTGGCAGAAGGGTCTCCTTATCAGGGAGTACTATGTCACCAAGGACGGGGATCAGGTATTGGAATAATGCCAATACCGGGCACCCGCCATACGCCTTGAATCAAGCCCATATAGTAACGCAAATAACCGGAGACGTCCATCCATAGCAGATGAACGCTCCGGTTTCTGTTTCTGAGCTTTTATCAGTATACTGCCTGATTTCTATCCTGTAACTTCACTCCCCAAGGTGATGTGATGCTCGTTCGGATATCAGTTTTTGTCGAAATAGATCAGCGCTGCATATACCAGCTCTTCATTATATGGGTTCTCCATGCCGTGACTGTGTCCAGTGCCAGTCAGCATGATATCGCCCTGCTCGACCTCTTTCTTTTCTCCGTCATCATTGAACACGCCCTTGCCGCTGAGGATGTAAAACGCCTCGGTCTCTCCCTGATGCTCATGATATCCCAGCTCGCAGCCCGGGAGCAGGTGAACGATAGCGTATACTCTTCCGCCGCCGGTAAGCTCTTCTCCTGTCAGAAGATCCTCTCTGTAGAAATCGCCCTTTCCTCCAAACGGAGCATGGAGCTCCACTCTCTTGAACTCCTCCGGCTTCTTTACAAATCTGAGTCCGGTAATATCCTTGCCCTTATCAAAATTGAAAAGGATCATGGCAAGGATCTCTACATTGCTGTCCGTATCGTTATAAAAGCCGTGTCCGCAGCCTTCAGGAGTAAACATCAGGGTTCCCTGATCAACATGCTTTTTCTCACCGTTGTCATTGTATATTCCGCTGCCCTTCATCACATAGTAGGCCTCACTGTCTCCCGAATGGACATGATATCCGATCTCGCACATCGGAGGTACTACTACCTTATGAAACACACGTCCTGCTCCCTTAAAATCCGGAAGCTCTATGAGCCAGTGCATGAAGCAGCTGTTCTTGCCGCCCATAACATTATCGCGCTGCTCGATCCTTATATCCTTCTTTTTAACTAACATTACAGTATCGCTCCTTTACAGGTTTCTCCTTCAGGATATTGTTATTTCCGGCTTAATGCTGGTCTGTTTCCCGATTGAATTCCGGATATATCCTTACAGGTTTTTCATTCCAAAGCAACAGTCCAGTTCCTCCAGAAGCCGGTCCAGCGTATCCTCGATTCCCGAATCATGCTCCTCTACCACTATATCGGCATACTTTTCATACAGCGGGATACGCTCCTCGTAAAGAGCCTTAAGATCCTGTCCTTCCCTCAGGACAACTCCTCTTCCCTTGAGATCCCCGAGTCTTTTGCACAGCACCTCATACTCTAACTTGAGATATACGACCGTGCCAATACTCTTAAGATGCTCCATGGCTCTTTTACCGTAGACTGCACTTCCGCCGGTCGCAACAACATAGCGATCAGTGCCCAGATCAGAAAGAATATTCTCCTCGACCTCTATAAAGCCGTCTACTCCCTTTTCGGCAATGATATCCTTCAGCAGCTTCTTTTCCGACTGCTGTATCAGCAGATCGCTGTCAGTAAACATATACCCAAGCTGTTTGGCAAGAATAACTCCCACTGTACTCTTTCCTACTCCCGGCATACCGATAAGTATGATGTTTGAACTGTTCAATTTAATTCTTCTCCTTTATGTCAGTATCATGGTCTGCACTGCGTCTGTACATCATGCATATAAATATATATATATATATATATGATTTTGTTCATACAGTGAAATCGCACGAACATAATGGAGTCATTGTTCTGAGGCTCAGAGCTTAAAGTCCTCCATATATCCGTCAGCATCAAACTCATAGGTGAAAGGTCCCGAAATGATCTCTACATCATCTCTGTCCTTAACATCAGGAAGCAGTGCCTCCGAGATCTCAAGCTCACTGAGGGTCAGAGTATCTCTGATCCTTGCTACTCTCGGATTGTTAAAATCAGCTCTTGCGCATGTTCTGATGGCCAGCCTCAGAGACTCGAAGTCATTATTCTGGTATACAGGGATCTTTCCTCCGTGAACGCAGGTGTTTGTCGTCAGGTTGATCCATGTACTTGCCCAGTCCACACTCTGGAGACACCGTCTGGTGGTGATGTCAGCAAGACCAAGTCCGCAGGCATTGTGATGACTCTGCTCGGTAAGTCCTCTGATCATCAGCTTCTTGCAGTGAAAATCATCCTCGAAGCCGGGCATAAAGCCTCTTCCCGTAACATTAGGATCCGCACCCTCTCCGCTGATATTCTTTCCGATACGGTCGATAACAAGCACATCGATGTTGTCGAACTTCATTCTCGGGAGTCTCTTCTTGGCGATCTGCAGCATCTCATGATCGCCCTCATAAATATCATCATGAGCAAATGCTCTGATATCCGAAATATCGTCATATGCATTCTGAACTACCGCAAGTCCCATGATCACAGGCATCTTGCTGAGAAACTCCTTTGCAACCAGCGGAATTCTCTCTCCGAAGGTATCAAAGCCCTGCTGATGGAACCATGAACAGCCGTAATGCTTTGCAAGACCTATAGCTATCATCTTGCAGAGACCGGACTCAACATAGCCCTTGAAATCCGTATGCGGCTTTACCTTATTATACAGAATGATTCCGTCTGCCTCAGCAGCGTACTTATCACAGTAAACAGGTGTATGAACAGCATCAGGGATCTCTCCTATCTTTACTACCTCCATGCTTGCCTTGATAGGAACGCCCATGGCCTCCTCGGTTACTCCGTAGCCGTTGATGACCTCAAGATTTCCCTCGACTGTTCCGCCTCCATGGCTGCCCATAGCAGGTACGATAAAAGGCTCTGCTCCCCACTTCTTAAGAGTATCGCAAATAGTTCTTACGATAAGAGCATTATCCGGAATGCCGCGGCTTCCTACAGTTATAGCAATGGACTTCCCTTTGATCCATTCTCTGTCTATAGCCACCTTTTCCATCTCGCTGATAACATGACCTCTGATATCATCTATCTTGTCATTTTCATACAGCTCCCTGATCCTGTACATCTTCGGCATCGGAACATCTTCAATACCCTGTACCGGGAAAGAAATCTCCGGAAAATCTATGAATGTCATAATACCTCCCCTTTCTTTGTGCGACGCATATGCA
>JAQXPY010000046.1 GCA_029100885.1 Clostridiales bacterium
ATATACCAGAGACTATGGTGGCTTGGTGTCACGGTGTCGTGACAATGGGGACGGTTCTTTTTGTCACATTAGTGGGTGACAAAAAGAACCGTCCCCATTGACATTCTGACACATTGACATTACAGACCCACAGAGTATCTTGCATACAAATCTATACTTTATAGGTATTTATAAGCGTGCAATATATGTATTTTTCAAATTCATTTTCAGGTGGTATCCTTAAGACAACAAAAGGAAATACAAATTTCCGAAATAAAAAAAGGAGAAAGAAAATGAGTAAGATCAGCGCATTCCTCAGAGAGTATTACAAGACATTCGCATAAGAAATTATCTAAACATGAATCATCAAAAGGGATTCATCCCAAAGGGTAAAACAAAACAGTAAATAAACAGGAGGTACGACATGAAGTTTTTCAAGGCGATCGAAGCAGCACTGGATATGCATTATCACATGTTCAAGTTCTAACAGGGCAGCACAATAAGAAACAGGGTACAGCACAACGATCTGTTTTAAGAAAGAGAGAAGTACTATGATAGAAATTTTTGATCCGACAGGATATTGACAGGAGGCAGTAATTGAATATAAGAGCAGTTTGTTAGGAGCCACACCCGGGAAAAGGATGTGGCTCTTATTATGCTTCATGGGACAAGCTCTCGGGCGACTTTAGAAAACAGCAGCCGGAGCCTTGTGAAAGCAAAGGTCAAGAGTATATCGGACAATACTGTCAGAATGAAAAGCATGATACAGCAAAGCAAGGCATTGGAGCCAAGGAACGGGTGGATAAGCCTGAAAATAATATATACGCCAGGCATCTGAAGGAGATACAGGTAAAAGCTGTTGTTTCGAAGCCACTTATATATGGCGGTGCTTTCAAGATATCTGATGATATCTGTTTTGCAGAGACCCATTGAAAGAGTCATAAACAGTACGGGGCTGACTGTCTTTACGACAAGCTCAGACAGATAATATCTGTTCGACAGCTGTATCAGGCACAGGCATCCGGCGATTCCTGCAAGAGAACCGAAAATGAGAAGGCCCGGAGAAGCATGCTCATTGATCTTGTCCGACATATAGAAAAATGCCGCCCCGAGATAGAAAACGATGATATAAACATCTATCTGGGATAATTTGAACAGATCCGCCTGGTTCAGTAAAAAATGTGCAGCAAGATACAGAACGAAAGCAGCTGCCGCACCGTATATGAGACGATCCCTCATCAGAAGCCGGTAAAGCAGCAGCCAGATCAGAGTTACCCAGAACAGCATCATTAGAAACCAGGCCACATCCGAAAATCTTCCCAATGCCATTTCAATATATCCGTTTAAAAGTGAAGCGCTCTCAGCCCGCCCATAGCTGGGAATGTCAAACAGGGTGTATGTGGGAACGAGCCACAACGCACCGTATATATAGTAAGAGACAAGCAGACGGACAGCCTTCTTTTCGATCAGACTGAGGATGCTTATATCGCTATTGCGTTTTAATAGAGAGATGGGCATCAGAAAACCGGCAGAAAAAACAAATATAGGGACAGAGGCAGCAACGAAAAAGCCACTGAGCCAGCGCAAAACGGCATTCTCCTGTTCGGCTCTTATGAGCCAGAACTGATTGCCGCTGAAAAACAGAGTGCAGTGTGCGGCGATAACAAGAAACATGCCAATCGTTTTCATAAGATCAATGTAATCGTACTTCTTCATTATCTCTTTTCCTGTGAAAAAAATGATGTTTCCATTATACTGTATCGGAGGGATCTAATCAGCAAACTCAGAATAAAATAATGGAAAAGAACCAGAAACGCGGCTGAAATACCGGAGGAGAGACTTGAAAGTAAAAATATACGGTACACTGGGTCCGGCTTGCTCGGACATTGATACTTTGGAAAAAATGTTCAGAAACGGCATGACAGGCATGAGACTGAATCTATCGCATACAGCGCTGAGAGATGCCGAAGAACAGATAAGAACCATGCAGTCTGCGGCAGGGCGCTGCGGGATAAAACCGGAGCTGCTGATAGATATGCAGGGTCCTGAACTCAGGATCGGAAGACTTGAGAAGGAGGTTGTGCTGAGATCCGGGCAGACAATAGAGTTTATTTGCGATGAAAACCTCAGACATGATACAGCTGCCCCCGCAGGAGCAGCGAAAGCAAGGGATGGCAGTATCGAAAACCTCAGACATGATACAGCCGCTCCCGCAGGAGAAGCAGTGGCGAGGAATAACGATACTGATAATGAGAAACATAAGGCTGCCTGTCAGATGGAGCGGCCTATGTATATCCCGGTCCCGGCTGCTGTGATGCCGTATCTTAAGGAAGGACAGAAGGTACTTATAGATGACGGCAGGATCGGGATAACAGTCAGCCGAAATGATAGCCTTGAGGGCGCAGTGACGCATGTTATTAAGGGGACAGTTACAGCCGGAGGAATACTGAAAAGCAGAAAAAGCATCTGTCTTTCAGGAATCAGTATTCAGAACCCTGCAGTTGCGGCAGAGGATATTGAGAATCTGAAGGATGCTGCAAGACTGGGGGTAACAGGCATCATGCAGCCCTTTGTCAGAAGCAGAGAGGATCTCGAGGCAGTCAGAGCAGAACTGAAACGGGCAGGAGCAGACCGGCTTAGATTATTTGCCAAGATAGAGAATCAGGAGGGAATCGCAAG
>JAQXPY010000047.1 GCA_029100885.1 Clostridiales bacterium
TACCACCAGCACCCTGGCACGGCTTAAGCTGTCCTGACCCTCAGGCCCGAAGCCGTAAAAGAGCATCTGACGACCATAGCGTGAATAACGGCTGCCGTCTTCTGCTGCATTGCCTGACGGAGCAGCCTGTATAGCATCGGAAGCCGCCAGAGCTTTCGCAGCAGCCCCGATATATGATTTTGCTGCTGTTTTTTCATTATATGTATTCATATCGTTTTTTTTATTCTGCGCCGTATGCGGCGTCCTGACAGGTGACGGACGGCCGCGAATACGGCAGCAGATTTTTTATTTAACCATGGTTATAGACCTGCTGAAATACTCTGACATCATGCATACACCGGCCGCGCCCTGCCTGATACAGACATCGATATTGTCAGGGTGTATGCCGCCCAGCGCGTAGACGGGGATGGATACGCTGCGGCATACATCCCGGAGAAATTCAGATCCCCGGGGAGGAAGCCCCGGCTTGCATTCTGTCGGGAAGATATGACTTGCCGTAACATAGCTTGCCCCAAGCCGCTCCGCCGTGATCGCCTCTTCAACAGAGTGTATCGAAACTCCCGTCACCGTCAGCCTGCTCCCGCTTTTTTCTGTCCTGCCGCATGCATCATCTGTCGAAAATGACAGTGCCGCTCCCGTGGAAAGCTCCGCGGACTCCTGCTGCCTTAGCATAAGAAAGTCCTGCAGGCTCAGGTGCAGCGGCAGTGCAGGCTCAAAGCCAAGGGCTGCCCTGTGAAAATGATGCAGAATCAGAGGTATGCCGTTTTCTATGCATATCGGATAGGCGGCGTGGGCAAGCTCACTATATTGCCGCCCGGACAGATCCTTTTCCCGGAGGATCACAGCATCCGCAAGCTGCTGTACGGCAATCAGCTCGAGGCGCTCAAGAAAGACCCGAAGGACCTCGGGTGTGAACTCTGCGGTTCCTGTCAGCAGCTTCCTGTTGGTTATACAGATTTTTCTGATTCTTTCCATCATTTCAATTTTTTTCTCAACTATTCAGTACCAGGCAAAGTACATTCGAGATCTGCGCAAAGCGTATTCGAGATCCGCGTGCCCCTGTCCGGTGCGATGCTGCTGTTTCGTCAGCTGCCGTATCTTTTTGTGCTTTCAGACATATACATAGTCGTTCAGTACCGGCTGCAGTCCCTCGGAGGAGATGTCCTTATACATCTCATCGAAGCTTCTGTCATCGGAGATCTCAAACTGCTCATCTCCTGCGTTTTCCGCATCCTTACCCTGATATTTGTCTTCGTGATCACCGATTCCTGTCGATACTCCGGCGGAGACCTTTGTGGCGGCGATCTTTACGATGCCGTCACGGAAATGCTTCTGCTCTCTGGAGGAAACTGTGATCCCGGCGAACGGCAGGAAGATCCTGTAGGCGCAGAGTATCTGACACAGCTCCTTTTCATGAACGTCCTGAGGAGTTATCTTGTCGTTGTTGATGATCGGTCTGAGACGCGGGCAGGACAGTGAAAACTCGGCATGAGGATATTTTCTCTGCAGGTAATAAACATGAAGGGCTGTAGCAAGGGCATCCTTCCGGAAATCCGAGAGGCCTAAAAGCGCCGAGAAACCGACACCCCTCATTCCGCCCATCAGGGCTCTTTCCTGAGCCTCAAAGCGGTACGGGAAGACACGCTTATGACCCATAAGGTGAAGCGTCTCGTACTTATCGGAATCATAGGTTTCCTGGAATACCGTGATATAGTCGGCGCCGCATTCATGAAGGTAACGGTATTCATCGCTGTTTACGGGATATATTTCCAGACCGACATTTCTGAAATAACGGGAAGCGAGCTTACAGGCTTCGCCTATATACTTTACATCGCTCATGGAACGGCTCTCGCCGGTGAGCATCAGTATCTCCTCTATGCCCGAATCCGCAATGACCTTCATTTCATGCTCTATCTCTTCGGTATTCAGCTTTTTGCGCCTGATGTTGTTGTAGCAGTTAAAGCCGCAGTAGATGCAGTAGTTTTCACAGTAGTTCGCGATATACAGCGGCGTGAAGATATAGACTGTATTGCCGAAATGCTTTCCTGTCTCAAGCTTTGCCCTTGCGGCCATACGCTCAAGAAACGGAGCAGCGGCGGGAGACAGCAGCGCCTTAAAATCCTCAATAGTGCAGCGGTCTGATTCAAGAGCTCTGCAGACATCCTCGGCGGTATAAACGCTGTAATCATAGCGCTTCATTTCCCCGAGCACCTTGTCCATGACATCGGAATCGATCCGTTCCATTCCCTCCATGTACTCCATGTGATTTTTTCTGGCGGAAGGCTCCTGCTCCAGACGGTGCTTGATCCTCAGAGCCTCCTCGCTGAGAGCCCCGGAATCGACAAAAAACTGATTTTCTGCCATGATCCACCTCTCAATCCCTGAGGAAGCCTGTCAGAGGGTCGGATGCGGAGGCTCCTCTTTCGAGAACGCGTCCGAGACCGGACAGGTATGCGGCACGGCCTGCCTCAATAGCGTTTTTAAAGGCGCCTGCCATGGCAGGGATATCCCTGGCTGTGGCAATGGCTGTATTTGCCATGATAGCAGCAGAGCCCATCTCCATGGCTTCACATGCCTGAGAAGGACGTCCGATGCCGGCATCTACGATAACGGGAAGGTCTATCTCATCGATAAGGATCTGAATGAACTCCTTTGTTGCGAGACCTTTGTTGGAGCCGATAGGAGCTGCCAGAGGCATGACTGCCGCGGCGCCGGCCTTCTGAAGCTCTCTGGCCACATTGAGATCCGGATACATATACGGAAGGACCACAAAGCCCTCATCCGCCAGCATCTGTGTCGCCTTGATCGTCTCGTAGTTCTCCGGCAGGAGATATTTGCTGTCCTGCATGATCTCCACCTTTACGAAGTCGCCGCAGCCTAATTCTCTGGACATGCGGGCGATTCTGACAGCCTCTTTGGCGTCTCTGGCGCCGGAGGTATTCGGGAGCAGAGTGACATTTTTCGGAATATAATCCAGAATATTTTCTGTATCCTTTGTGTTGGTGCGGCGCACTGCCAGAGTGATGATCTGGGCACCGGCATTTTCAACTGCCGCCTTGATGAGCTCCAGTGAATACTTTCCCGAGCCCAGTATGAATCTGGAGGTAAATTCTCTGCCTCCGAGTGTAAATGTATCCTTATTGTTCATTGCTTTTGACCTTATTTCTAAACCTTATTCCT
>JAQXPY010000048.1 GCA_029100885.1 Clostridiales bacterium
CTGATGGCAATGCTGCGGCTTCCCTCGGCATTATGCCTGCAGACATAATCCGCAAGTCCCTGGGATGCCTTGGCAACTGTGTAGACATTCATTCTGTTGGTTCCGGCACCGAGTACACCTCTTAATCCGCCTGTACCAAACTCGAGATCACGATAGAATGCATCCTCGATCTTCGCCGGATCATCCTTGATGCTTAAAAGCTCCGCTGCAACATCGGCATCAACAGCCTTTTCACACCAGCGACTGTATTCATTCATAAGCTTGCTGTTATCCATAGCGTTATCCCCTTATTTCCCTAGTATTTTTTGTAATTCCTGTTCAGCACTGGCAATTCATTCGCAAAATCGTCACTTCGCTCCTTTTTGCTCATGTCTTTGCCGTCTGCTCCTCAGTCCCATCCTCGTTCCAAACAGAAATAAATGTAAACATTTTTTTCTGTTTGTCCCAAGTCTGGTGCTGAACAGGTAAGTCTTATCACATTATTTTATCGATCTCTGCGTCCAACATGCTCATCTCTTCGTCGCTCAGCTTCCAGTCGAAGGCGGCAGCGTTCTGCTCCACATTCTTTCGGCTCTGAGCTCCGACGATACTGGAGGTGATGAAGTCCTTCTGGGTAGCCCAGTTAATGGCTATCTGTGACAGAGCAACATTGTCGTGCTTGGCCGAAATATCGTCCATAAGCTCCACGACCTTCATGACCTTTGAGAACAGAGGCTCCTGGAAATGCTTATAGAACCTGTTTCTGCTGTCCGAAGGAGCGTATACCTTAGGCTCTCTGTACTTGCCTGTAAGGATACCTCCTCCAAGGGAGCCATATGACATGATGCCGATATTCTGCTCATGAGCCCACTTGATGATCTCCTCGTTGTCCCTGTAGACCATGGAATACTGAGGCTGATATACCTCTATAGGAGCATACTCCGACGCCTGCTCCATCTGCTCACGGCTGAAGTTGCTGACACCGATATGGCGAATCTTTCCCTGCTGCTTGAAGCTGTCGAGAAGCTTCATGGTCTCGCTGAAAGGAACCGACGCATCCGGCCAGTGGATCAGATAAATGTCGATATAGTCTGACTGAAGATTGCTTCTTGACTCATCTATCTGTCTGATGATGTCCTCCGACCTGCAGGTACGGATATACTGTCCGTCAACAAATTTCGTACCGCACTTTGTGCTGATGACTACCTTCTCACGGCAGCCGAGATCATGCAGCACCTGTCCCACATGCTTCTCAGCCATGCCCGCATTGTACGCAGGTGCAGTATCGATGAAATTGATCCCGCATTCAACTGCTGCCTTGATAGCATCCTGTCTCTCCTCGACAGGCTTATCATCCCAGCCTGCACCCCCGATGCCCCAGGTACCGAGAGCCATCTCGGAAACCCTGAGTCCTGTCATACCTAATGTTTTATATCTCATATCTGCCTCCATATCAAACAAAAGCCATACGGCACAGACGGTCAAACGCTCGTCAGTACCGTAAGCCTGTTATTGTATATACTCTATGAATCAGCCGACCCTGCTGCTGCAGGTAAATCGCGTTAAAGAACAGCACTGCCTGTACAGGCATGCATCGCCCTCTATTCCTGAAATATCACTACTGCAGCAGGCGTGCATCCCGCTCCGCTCCTGAAATATCACTTAAGGTCAGAAAACAGATCCTCTCTGTAAACACCTTCTGATATCAGCCTGCGAATGCTCTCCACAACGACCGGCTTATCCTCCTTGTAGGTCACACCGAACCATCTGTCGTCGGTATCCAGAACCTTAACGGCTGCTCTGCCGGATTTGATAAGACCGTCGATGAACATAGGCAGCAGGAATTCCGCCTTTTCGATCCTGTCTGCAGGCGTCACGGCAAAAAACTCTTTGAAGCCATCCTCCAGCAGATCAATCAGCTCAGGCTTAAGCCCCCACATATTCATGGAAACAAGAGACTCCGGATCTATGCCGATACCGTCAGCCTCCACACCGAAATCTCCTTCAGCATTTCCCAGAACCTTGATGATATTCGAGGTCTCATCCACATCCGTCAGATATCCCTCAGCGTTCATCCTGCAGACGCCTCTGGTCACGGCGCCGTTGTCACTTAAAGTATTCTTAATGACAAAGCCGGCCATGCAGTAATCAGACGGATCCTCAGATGCCTCAAGGTAATCATGCACCTTCTTAAAGCCCTTCTTGCCGTAATAATCATCGGCATTGATAACGATAAACGGGCAGTCGACGATACCCTTGCAGGACAGTATAGCCTGTCCGGTTCCCCACGGCTTCCTTCGGCCCCCCGGAACAGTTACTCCCTCCGGTACAGCATTCATATCCTGAAATGCATAGGAGACGCTGACACCGAGCTCAGCGCACAGCTTCTCTATCCTGTTTCCGATGACCTCACGGAAAACCTCCTCGATATCATGTCTGATGATAAATACTATCTTATTAAAACCGGCCTCGATGGCATCATGAATAGAAAAATCCATGATGATCTCACCGTTCAATCCAACAGGCTCCAGCTGCTTGATGCCGCCGCCAAACCTGGAACCGATACCCGCTGCCATGATGACCAGTGCTGTATCCTTATTCATAAAAATCAAATCCTCCGTGACGGCTTCCTCTGCCGTCCTTCTCCTGTCCCACTATCTTAAAACAGTTGTTTTTAAGGGCAGTACCGACAAATAAACCGGCTCCATACCGATATAAATAGTCCATAACGGTTAAAGAATCAGTTTATAGATAAAAATAATTCTATCATTTTTCAGATAGTTCAGCAACAGACATTGCTTTTTAATATTTACGGTTCCGCGCTGAGCTGATTCTTGAAAGCAGCTGTCTCTCAATATCAATAATCAGCGGCTCCTTCGCAATGGTCAGCACAAACAGATAGATACCGAAAAACACCACTCCACCAACAGCGATGGACATAAGGCTGAACATCCCAATACACGGTATCCGGAAGGAAGCCGCAGCAGCAAGCAGAAGCGCCAGAACCAACGGAAAATATCTGATGCGCCTGTATGCATATAAAATGCTGTCCCTTAGCGCAGCGATCTGAACGATCCAGACCACAGCTTCCGCAGCAAGTGTTCCGACAGCGGCACCGACAGCCCCCATTTTCGGAATCAGCAGCAGATTGAGAATCAGATCAGTCACTACTCCCGCCAGTTCCGAATGCAGCACAACCTTTTCCCGTCCCATCGGAACCAGAATCTGTATACCCATAATATTTGTAAGCCCTATAAGCAGCAGCGTCGGCATGATAATCTGCATTGGAAGAACAGACGGTCCGTAGGCATTTCCCGCAAGAAACATGATGCAGTCGTAAGCAAATATCGTAAAAAAAACCGTCATCGGTGCAGCAAAGACCATGATAAACTCTATCGCCCTGCCGGTGAGCCTGCGAAACTCCTCCAGCTGACCGTGTTCATAATAATAAGATACACGGGGAAGCAGTACTGTTCCCAGAGAAGTAACCACACAGACCAGTATGATCTTGACCTTGACAGCAACAGAATAATACCCAACCACCGCATCCGAGGTCATAAAGCCCAGCATCACGGTATCAAGATTGGTATAGACGGTCGCCGCGCATTCCATGGCAAAAAAAACAGCTATCGGGCGGAAATGTCTTCTGATATCATATGACCTAACAGGTCTTAAGCTTATATATTTTCTGACATTTATAAAATTCAGTACATTTGACGCAGAAGCCGCAAATATGGATATCCCGCCATATATCATATAGTCCTCCGGACTGTGAACCAGCAGGAACATTGCAGCCACAGCTATCAGCTTGAAGAGGACTGATCTGACAGTGATATATGTATAATGCTCCAGTGCCTTATACAGCCATTCGGTACCGATGGCATTAAAGAAAAATGTCACGCTCATAATGAGCAGCAGCGCCCTGTCTCTCGCAAAGCGCGGAACGACCGCCAGTGAGATCAAAAACAGAATGTAGGTGACTGCCGTCACGGAAAAACAGATGACCAATATCTCCTGCACAGTCTTTGTCAGCTGCTCCCTGTCATCCCTGACTCTGGCACAGGCTCTGATACCGTAGGTGGGGATGCCAAGCTGTGCGACCATTGCAAAATATGTTATAACCGAGGTCGCAAAAGACACCCTCCCCATGCCATCGGGCATAAGCACCCTCGAAACATAAGGAAAGGTGATCATAGGGAAAATGAATGCCGACATGGAAAGAATGACATTCATGATGAAATTCAGTTTAAGAGATCCGTTTTTTTTCATTAGTCAACGTTAGTACTATTTTACCGGGATCAGGTCTTATGCCCCGCTTCGGTAAAGAAAATGCCCCTCGGATGAGCTTTTCCTATGTTTTCCGACTTGTTATTTATCGCTCAATCCGAAAGGACACCTTCAGTATTAATATACATTCATACTTATATATTTTCAATAATAATTGTTAAATCCAAT
>JAQXPY010000049.1 GCA_029100885.1 Clostridiales bacterium
ATATGTTTTACGCGTATAATTATATCAGGTACGGGGTATACTATTCCTCCTTTGTATTGAGAGTATTTGACTTTGTCCTGTTCGTGCTGCTGAAAGCCTTCTGGATCTGGTATGTGATACTTAAGGCAAACCTTGAGTACTCAGGCTACAGACGTCTGTCTACGGCAGTTCGTGTTTATGCAGCATTTACTATAGCTGCCGGTATATATGAATACGGTTTCTTATGGGAGGGTATTACCAGCCTGTATCAGCAGCGGCGGAAAGGTCTCTAATTGTTATTCAGATGGGCATTTTTATTGTAGGAGCGCTTTTTATTCTCTGTATACTGATGAAATGCCTCGGAACCAATTATCTGTCCGGAAGCAGGAGGATCATACTGTTTGTATCGATACTGCTCTGTCTGAACGAGCTGTTTAATACAGGCATTATTCTGGGACCGATAAATGGAATAAACACAAGACAGCTTGAGCTATATGACCTGACTCCGTTTTTTCTGTTCATCATCAATTGCGTTGCGGTATATCTTTTATATACGGAGGACTTTTCGGGTCTGTATCTTGAATTTAATGAAATAATCTTCAAACCGAAGAATGTCTTATTGAAAGAGGAACATACAGAAACAGAGGACAATACAGGTGAAGCGGAGGACAGGATAAGCAGCGAAGAGCTTCTTATCAGAAGGGTCGGTCACATAGCCTCAATACATATGCTGACGGTCAGAGAACGGGAGGTGCTCATCCTCTGCTACAAGGGACGAACCAATCCTGAGATCGCAGACGAGCTGTGCATTTCCATAAATACGGTAAAAAGGCACATGCACAACATTTTTGAAAAGCTGGATGTGACCTCAAGGATAGAAATAATCCATATGGTAAATAACTGCAATTCAGAATCCTGAATTTGTAGGATGTGATGAAAAAAATTGCAAAAAAGAAATATCACACCATGGTGTGATATTAAAACAACAGGAATCAGATTACATTTTCCGTATGGGACATAGTTCCCGTAATGCTGAAAAGGCAAAAACATCAGGAACAGGAGGATGTAAAATGAAAAAGAGCATTGCAATGCTGACGGCAATGTGTGTGGTATCTGCTGCATTAGCGGGCTGCGGCTCGAAGCCACAGGATACGACGCAGGCGACGGAACAGACTGCGGAACAGCAGGAAGCAACAGAAGCAGCCGGCAGCCAGTCAGAGGACGACAATAAGAATCAGGAAAAGAATGCTGACGTGACAATTATAGTAAACGGATCTGTTGAACAGATCGAAGGAAGCGTTAACGCTCCTACCGCGCTTGTCATTTCAGACGGAAAGATCGTATATGTCGGAGATGATAACGGCGCAATGGAGTATGATACGGAGGGAGCCGAGATCATAGATGCCGGAAAGCGCACGGTTATGCCGACGATGACTGAGTCCCATATGCACGTAAGTACAGCGATCCAGGCAAAATATGAGATCAATCTGGCAGACATAATAGAAATATCGGAAATGCAGGAGCTGATCAAGGAATTTGTAGAGGCGAATCCGGAGCTGTCTGTGTACTGCGGAGCAGGCTGGATGGTATCTGCATTTGAAAACGGAAGTCCTACTAAGGATATTCTGGACGAGGTATGTCCTGATAAGCCTATGATGCTCCAGGAGGTAGACGGACATGCTTACTGGGTGAATTCAGCCGCGCTTGAGGCACTTGGCATAGATAAGGAATTTGCAAAGGAGTATAACGACAATTACCTTGAAAACGGAGGCAGGATCGTCGTTGACGCGAACGGAGAGCCAACGGGACATCTGAAGGAGGCTGCAGGAGGTATTGTCGATACGCTTAAGCCGGTATATACGGTCGATGAGATCAAGGAGGCGCTCCTGGAGCAGCAGGACTGGCTCGCGGGAATTGGCTTTACATCAGTGTTTGATGCCGGAATACTGAACATGGGTCAGGATACAACGGACAATTATTATACCGCCCTGTCGGAGCTTGCAGAGGATGGCCTGCTCAGGCAGAAGATAAGCGGCTCATTCTGGTTCCAGCCGTATGATTTTGACACCTGGGAGGAGGCAGAGAGCTATCTTGACGGATGGCTCGAAAGGTCAAAGGAGTTAGGAAAGACAGACTATTACAGAATCAACACTATCAAGATCATGTCGGATCAGGTGCTGGAAGAGGGTACAGCCTATATGAGTGAGGGAATGTACGCTGAAGGTGTTCTTAAGGATGGAAACATCGAGAGCAACAATATCTGGTCCGGAAAAGAATGGATGATGGAAAAGGTTATGGAGTATGCCGGAGAGCACGGACTGAACCTTCACATTCATCAGATCGGAGACGCTGCGGCAACATTTGCGCTGAATGAGCTTGAAAAGGCTGTTCAGGTCTATCCTGAGCTGAAGGAGGGAAGGGTGTGCTTCGCTCACTGCCAGTTCATCAAGGAGGAAGATCAGAAGAGGATGGCAGAGCTTGGAGTATCGGCAATAGTAGCTCCGTACTGGGCTGTAATGGATGATTATTACTGGGGAGTATATCTGCCGCTGATGAGCAGTCAGGATGCTCTGGACAGCCAGTATCCTATGGAGAGTCTGGAGAAGCTGGGCATCAATGTGGCGTTCCACAGTGACTATGTTGTTACTCAGCCTGATATGGGCTGGCTGTTCTACAGCGCACAGACCAGAGTGCTGCCGCAGAAGATATATGATATATGGTATGAGGGAGCTGAGGATTATTATTATAGAACTACTGATACGACTGTATCACAGCTTCCTGAGGACAATGTTGAAAAGCTGCTTATAGGTCCTCTTAAGCAGTGGGATCAGGTTCTGGACTTCGATCAGACCCTTAAGGCAGCTACCATTAACGGCGCGAAGACGATCAACAGGGAAAATGAGATCGGAAGCATCGAGGTGGGAAAATCGGCAGATGTTATGATTCTTAACTGCAATCTTCGTGAATCAAATATAGAGGATATGGAAAACGTCGCACCTGTAAGGACTATCTTCGAGGGTGAGACAGTATACAATGCGGAATAAATGACAGGCAGTCAGATAGCTGTCATGCACTGAGCGGAATAAAAGACAGACAGTCAGATAGCTGCCGCGCATCGTAAAAAGGACCAGGGAGTCTGCGGATTCCCCGGTCCTTTTTCAGCAGAGCCGCCGAATGCGTATGGACCGATATCCGAATAACAGCAGCCAAAGCTTCAAGTCAATACGGTCATGCTCTGTCATTCACATAGGAATATCCTGCGGATAAAGCCGTTTGAGCCGTTCGGCTTCAGCCTGCAGCCTTTGTACCACCGAATCCGGAGAAAGGACGGTAATGCCCTCGCCGATGCCTACGAGCCAGCCGATGAACTGCTGGCTGACTACAACATTTATATGGGTAGTAAAGTACCCTGAGTCCTTTGGAATGATAGGTATATCGGTTCCGAAACGGTCTATGATAACTCCGATAAGCTCATTTCTGCACAGCAGAGCGACGCTGACCTCCTCTCCGCTGAACATTCCGAAATGGGCGCTGCGGTAATGCGCCATATCGATCTTATCGTAATACTCGCGTCCGTCGCGCGGCAGATCGGTCACAGAGATATCTGTCATTTTGTCCACACGGAAGTGTCTGAAATCAGCTGCCTTAGAATCGAAGGCCACCAGATAGTAGTTTTCATCATCCCATACCAGTTCCCAGGGACTGACCTGATAGAGAGATCCGCCGCGGCGCGGCTCAAGAGTCTTGCTTACGGACCACTGGCAGTAACGGAAGGTTATCTGTGCGTTTCTTCCGACAGCAGTGTGGATATCATCCACATTGTAGAAGATCCTTTCATTTACAGTCTTTACACGACCGGAAATAATGACCTGTCTGTGCAGCTGACGCGCGTTATGTATACTGGTCAGCGTCTCAAGCTTCCGGATAAGCTCCGAGGTCTTTTTTTCGGTGATAAAGCGGGCGGACTGTACCGAGTCTACGAGGAGCTTGAGCTCAGGCAGCTCGAATTTTCTTGTTGAAAGATAATAATAATGGGTATGCTTTTCTATGTAGGACAGTATTTCCATACCGTAATCACAAAGAAGCTTTATGTCTTCATAAAATGTTTTTCTTTCCACGGATATGTTGTATTCGCGAAGCATTTCCTCGATCCTCGCTCTGGAGAGACCGTGTGTCTCATCAGTATATTCCCTGAAAATATCCGCAAGTCTCAGTATTCTGAGCTTCTGTCCCGGTTCCTTTGCCATATTCTGCCTCCTCGCAAAGTCTTTGCTGTCCATACAAATGTACCGCTGATTCAGTATTCTGTAAACACTATAGGAAACAATTATCGGAGGAAAGCGGAAATGATCATAGCGGTGGATTTTGACGGAACATTGTGTGAGGACAAATATCCGTTTATAGGCAGACCTAACACAGAGCTCATCAGCGTATTGAGAAATGCCAACAGATTCGGGGACAAGCTCATACTATGGACCTGCAGATCGGGAAGGAGGCTCAGTAAGGCAGTTTCCTGGTGCGAGGGATACGGACTTAGCTTTGACGCAGTTAACGAAAATCTGCCTGAGATAATCGAAAGGTACGGGGGAGATTCAAGAAAAATATTTGCGGATATCTATATAGACGACAGGATGAAGGAACCCCTGAGCCTCTCATCATGACAACAATCCGGAAAGCAGAAAAGCCTGTAAAATGTGTGACAGGATAAACAGCTGCGCAAAAAATCAGGCTTTGAAAGCGGAAAAAGCCCGTAATGCTCATTGTTTTTACGGTATCATCTGTGCGGTATAGATATTTCAGAGGAGACCGCGTCAAGCCTTGGGCTTCGGATATGACCGGCTACGATGCAGGTGCGTCCGGCAGTCTTTTCAAGCAGATAATCGGTGCAAACAGCGACAAGCTCGCTGTCAAGTCCTGTAAAGGGTTCGTCGAGAAGCAGAAGCTCACACGGATACAGGCAGGCCCTGACAAGGGCAACGCGGCGCTGCATACCGCCGCTAAGCTCATTTACGGAAGCTGATGCGCAACCTTCGAGACCTGTTCTTGCCAGGTCTCTGAGTATGTCGGAGGCCGGCACGGAGTCGGGACAGACGAGAGAGATATTTTTCAGCACCGAGAGTCCGTCTATCAGGCGGTTTTCCTGAAAGACGGCACCGATCCGGTCCGGTATCCCGAAAATAGTTCCTGTATCAGGAGCTTCAAGACCCATGAGCATTCTGAGCAGCGTAGTCTTGCCTGTGCCTGAGCCTGAAGAAAGCGTGTATATTCCGCCGGGTCTCAGAGTATATGAAAAATGATCGAAAACCACGGTATCTCCGTAGGTCTTTGAGATATCGTTTATGATAATATCCTTCAAGTCCGGCCTCCCTTGAGCAGCTTCTTTAACAGTGCAGTAATAAGCTTTTCAAATATAACACTCAGCACTACCAGCATAAGTGTCCATGCAAAAAGCATCTCGGTATCCAGCCATATCTTGGATTGGTATATCTGTTTGCCGACAGATAGCGGAGGAGTACCGATTATCTCTGCGGCCACACCGGCCTTCCATGCCATACCGGCTGTGACCGAGCATGCCGAAAGGAGGTAAGGTGAAAGCTGCGGCATGGCCACATATCTGAAATGTCTGAGGCGTCCTATGCGAAAGACGGCGGACATCTCTTCAAGCTCAGGGTCCAAATGCTTCATGCCGGAAAGGACATTGTTGTAGACTACCGGAAAGACCACCAGGAAGGAGATGACCACAGGAAGTCTGCGGGAGGAGACCCAGATCAGCAGCATCACTACCATTGAGGCAACTGGGACAGATCTTACGGATACGACCCATGGCCACAGGAGCTTTTCGATAACAGGAAGCCCTGCTGCTGTCACGGCAAGCAGAAAACCGGTGAATGCCGCAAGAAGATAGCCGGCGGCAATATGAGAAAAGGTAAAGCATACGATCTGAAAAAAGTCATCCTCCCGCCATAGCAGCAGAAAGCGACGGAGCACTGCGGATGGAGCGGCGATAAGGATGCTGCTGTCTACAAGGACGGCTGCAGCCTGCCAAAAGAGCAGTGCTATAAGCACTGCTCCGGTTTTTTCCGCAAGCTTCCGCCTGGAGGATACGGAGTCCCTGCCGCTATCCCTTACGGAATCGAGTATATTGCTTTTCGGATACTTTCTATGCATATCCATAGAGTCTCAAATCATAGCGATGAGCTTGTTGTGCTGTCCTTTATATGAGAGCTTAAGGACAGCCGTAGTAGAAATCGTCACCCGGGAGTTTTCCGCCGACAGCTTCAGGCTTCTGGTCAAAGAGAACCTGAAGGAAGCCCTGGAGTGCAGCCTTCATCTCACTGCCGGTAAGGCATACGATGTGACATGCCGGGAGAGCCTTCTTTGCCAGAGGAGCCTTTGCCACGATACCGTACTTCTCAATAAGCGATGCTGCCTCATCAATATTTTCAGATGTAAAAGCAGCGGAAGCCGAATACTCCTTGAGGAAGGTCTCGACTGCCTCAGGATGGGCTTCGGCGAATTCGGTTCTGACGACAGTTACGCCGGTGGTGATCTCGCATCCTGTGTCCAGCTCTGCCCATGCATCATTGAGATCCTGAACGATACGAAGATCTTCTATCTGTGCCGCAGCCGCCGTTGCAAAAGGCTGCGGAAGGATGGCTGCCGCACCCTCCTCCGACTTAAGGAAGGAGAGAGCCTCGGTGGTATCTGAGCACCAGTGGAGCTCCACATCCTTGTCAGGATCGATACCGAGTCCGGTAAGAATATATCTTATTACATACTCCGGCACAGCGGACTGACCTGTTGCGTATACTTTTCTGCCTGCAATATCTTTGATACTGCCCAGCGTATCTCCTCTCTCCACCAGATTCAGTACGCCGAGGGTATTGACTGCAAGGACACGTACTCCTCCGCCTGTCTTATTGTAAAGAGCTGAAGCAAGATTTGCCGGAACAGCAGCGATATCGAGCTCTCCCTGAGCAATAGGAGCCACAAAAGCAGAAGCATCAGTGGCAAGGTCGCCGAAATCATAGGTGTTTTCCGTCAGACCGTTTTCGCTGTCGGACATCAGCTTTACCATACCCATGGCTGTAGGACCGCTCATGGCGCCGATCCGGATCACTGTATTATCTGCTTCAACGGCGGCAGGAGCATCTGCTGTTTCGATCTCAGAGGAGGTGTTCTCAGCCGCCGGCGTGGCAGCTGAAACCGCTTCG
>JAQXPY010000050.1 GCA_029100885.1 Clostridiales bacterium
AAACAGCTCGTTCAGACAGAGCAGTATCGATACAAACAGTATGATCCTCCTGCTTCCGGACAGATAATTGGTTCCGAGGCATTTCATCAGTATATAGAGAATAAAAAGCGCTCCTACAATAAAAATGCCCGTCTGAATAACAATTAGAGACCTTTCCGCCGCTGCCGATACAGGCTGGTAATACCCTCCCATGAGAAACCCGTATTCATATATACCGGCAGCTATAGTAAATGCCGTATAAACGCGAACTGCGGCAGAGAGACGTCTGTAACCTGAGTGCTCAAGGTTTGCCTTAAGTATCACATACCAGATCCAGAAGGCTTTGAGAAGCACGAACAGCACAAAGTCAAATACTCTCAATACAAAGGAGGAATAGTATACCCCGTACCTGATATAATTATACGCGTAAAACATATACAGCAGATCTATAAATGCCGTACAGATAAGCATAGCGCTGAGCGAGACAAACAGGGGCCTGTTTGCTGCCCTGCCGAGTCTCAGCATAAGTCCGATCTGAGATATCCCAATAATACTGATTGATGCCGATATAAAATAAAAGAAATAAACTATTGCCTCCATAAATGCTCCCTGTCCCTGCCGTTTCTAATGACTGCCGTTTTAATTCGCCTTGCGAGTATTGTATGTTGTATGCTGCATGTTACATATCTAAATTGTCCATAAGATAAATGCCCTTACAAAAGGACTCTCACGCTTCTTCGTAGGCTCGTCTGATCGCCTTAAGGCACATGTCAAAATGATAGTCATAGGCCTTGGCTATGTCATACCTCTCTCCCCTTCTGACAGCATCAGCTATCATCTTATGCTCCTTGACGATATCCGCCTGTCTCCTGTAGTCAGTATCCCTGTACACCGCTGAGGCGTCAGTTATAGCCCTCGAATCCGAAAGCATCCTTTTCAGCAGCCGGTTGCCGGTATAATCCACCACAGTCTGATGAAACTCTGCGTCAGCCCGGGCAAAGCCAGTCAGGTCTCTGTTTATCACAGCCTCCTCAGAGCTTTTTACTATTGTCCGCAGCCTGTCTGTGAGCTCATTCCACTCCTTTGTTCCCCTGGTCTTCATAGTCTGCATTCCCGCAAACAGCTCTACAGCTCTCCTGACCTCGAGGTATTCTGTTATTTCGTCCATGCTGTGGTTTTTAATTACAAAGCCCTTGTTTGGCTTAAGCTCTGCGATATCCTCGCTTACAAGCTGAAGCACAGCCTCCCTGACCGGGGTTCTGGATATACCGAGAATGCCTGATATATACGTCTCTGTATATACCACATTTTTTTCCAGCGTTCCTTCGGAGATACACTGCTTAATATAATTGTATGCCTGCGTTTTAAATGATTCTCTGATTATGATAGCCATATCAAATGTCTCTCCTGCTGTTGTCCCGTTTTAGCACGCTCATTGAATGTCTGTTTTCTGTTTCGGATCGTTTTCTGATGCTCAGATCATACTAAGCTCTGCATATCTTTGCCATGTCATTGCATGTTGCATGCAATATGCAGCATTTTAATTATAATCCGCTTTCCCTTCTTTTTCTATATCCATTTTACTATTACTTCTTTTTGGTCCTTTCTGTTATTCTTTCTCTTCAGGCTGCCTGCTATTCTTCCTTTTGATCCCTGAAGAAAAATCCTATCCGAAGGATTTTCCCATGCTTTCGAACATACCCAATCAGATTTTTACTGTACAGTATTTATCTTACTGTGCTATATTTATTTAAGCTTTAGAGGAGAAAATGATTATGAACAAAAAACTGCTTTTGATAAATGATATGGCAGGCTACGGCAAGGTGGCGCTTTCCGCAATGATTCCCGTCTTATCACATTTAAAGTACGAGATCTTCAACCTGCCTACAGCTCTTGTTTCAAACACTCTTGACTACGGAAGCTTTGACATTCTGGAGACCACCGGGTATATGAAGAACACCCTTGAGGTGTGGGACAAGCTCGGCTTCTCTTTTGATGCGATCTCAACGGGATTTATCGTTTCCGAGGAGCAGACTGAGCTTATTACTGATTTCTGTACAAAGCAGTCAAAGAAGGGTACATTGATATTTACAGATCCTATAATGGGTGATGACGGGCATCTGTACAACGGCGTTACGGAGGATACCGTCAGGCTTATGAGACGTCTTATTGGTGCTGCAGACTATATCGTTCCGAATTATACGGAAGCTGTCTGTCTTGCCGGTGCCGAGTATAGAGCCGAAGGTCTGACGATCGAGCAGTACCACGGTATCATAGATGCTCTGCGATCCCTTGGCGCCAGTTCTGTCGTAATCACCAGCGCTGTTGTTCTCGGCAGTGACAAAAAGGCCGTTGTAGGTTATGACAGCAAATGCGGCAGTTATTTTGATATTTCCTTTGATGAGATCCCTGTCAGATTCCCGGGTACAGGAGATATTTTCTCTGCCGTAATGATCGGACGTATTCTTGACGGAGGCTCTCTCAGAGAGGCTGTCCACTCAGCAATGGATTCCGTGTACAGAATGATCGACGCGAACAAGGACAACGCAGATAAATACAAGGGCATTCCTCTTGAGATGTGCCTCGGGCTTCTGGACGCAGATGCTATGTAAGCTCTGCTGCATTTTGCGGCATTATAATATCTGCTAAGACAGATATACAGACAAAGCAGGTATAGTATCAATCAGACGGAGCAGATTATGAGACGGTCAGACAGAGAAGTTAAGGATCTTAAGGAAATAATTGAGATAATGAAGCGCTGCGATGTATGCAGACTCGCATTGAATGATGAGAGCGGATTCCCTTATATTATTCCGCTCAATTTCGGTCTAATTATAAAAAATGACAGAGATGCCTCTGTGGTTCCTCGCGATCTCAGGAATATCGACAGTAAGGACAGTGTCGGCATCAGGCTGTTCTTTCATGGCGCTCTTGAGGGAACCAAGATCGATCTGATGCGTCGTGATCCACGTGCCTCCTTTGAAATGGACTGCAGCCATGAGCTTCAGTATAATTCGGAAAAGGGCTTCTGTACCATGGCATACGAAAGTGTTATAGGACACGGAATCCTTCATATACTTGAGGAAGAAGAAAAGCTTCATGCCCTGCGTGCCCTTATGGATCAGTACCATCCTGGTCAGAATGCCTATTTTAACCCAGCTGCCATGGCCCGGACCCTTTGCTACTATCTCGAAATAGAGTCTCTCACAGCCAAATGCAAGCTTCCAATGAAAATGAACTGAACAGAGTATTTAAGGATTATCCGGCCGGATGTAATAAATGTCAAGATTGTCGGGTATGATGTAATAAATGCCAAGATTGCCGGGTATGATGTAAAATATAAAAACTATCGGATCTGACGTAAAAATGTCCATAGCGATCGCCTCCTTCAGGTTTTGCTTTCCTTGAAAAGAGGTTCTCGCTATGGACTTTTTTTTGATGAATTATGACGCGTGATCGTCCAGCCTATGTGCTGCCGTACAAAAGCTATTTCCAGAAATCCGTATCCTGCTTCACACCTGCATCAGCAGCGATGTATACCGGATTCTTTCCCTCGCTGCGCTGTCTCTCATAGTCCCTGAGACATGCAAATGCTGTGCCTCCGAGAATGAATATTGCAGGCATATTGACAAGGACAATAAGTCCCTGCAGCATATCCGCCGTGTCCCAGACGATCCCGGCGGTCGCCACGGCTCCTACAAATACTATGACTGACGCAAATGTACGGAAGGCCAGCAGCTCATATCTGCCCGGCTTTCTTCTGATGATAAACTCAAGGCACCCCTCGCAGTAGGAATAATTACCGATAAGTGTTGTAAATGCAAACAGCGACATTGCCATAGACAAAAATACCGGTCCGAAGCTGCCGAGAGCCGCCGTCATGGACGCCTGCACATATGCCGCGCCTGCCAGCTCCGCGGCCGGCTCCACATCTGTACTGAGGCACATAAGCGCCGTTGCCGAGCAGATGAGCAGTGTATCGATAAATACAGACAGCATCTGTACCAGTCCCTGCTTTGCCGGATGGGATACATCGGCAGTTGCGGCAGCATTAGGCGCGGAACCCATACCGGCTTCATTGGAATACAGACCGCGCTTGACTCCGTACATTATGCAGCTTCCCGAGAAGCCTCCGAAGATCGACTTCATATCGAAGGCATCGGCAAATATCCTTCCGAACATAGCCGGAACATTTCCGATATTCTTTATAAGCACAAATACCGACACCGCCACATACAGCATTCCCATTACAGGAACCAGGATCTCCGTGATATGGGTCAATCTCTTTGCTCCGCCTATTACTATTATCCCGAACAGCACCATCAGTATCAGACCGATGACCGCAGGCGTAACTGCAGGATCATAAAATCCGAACACCGCAAAGGTGGACTGCAGATTGTAGGCAGCCAGCATATTGTAGCCTATTGCATATATAAGAATGATGAGCATCGAAAAGATCACGCCGAGCCATCTCTTTCCCATAGCGTCCTGCATGTAGAAAGCCGGTCCTCCGAAGCTGGAGCCGTCGGGATTTTTCTTTTTATATATCTGTGCCAGGGTAGACTCAACAAAGGCTGTGGCTCCTCCGAGAACAGCGGTCACCCACATCCAGAAGATCGCTCCAGGTCCGCCCAGACATATTGCAGTGGAAACTCCGATAATATTACCCGTGCCGACTCTCGATGCGGTCGACACCATCAAA
>JAQXPY010000051.1 GCA_029100885.1 Clostridiales bacterium
TCACCATGACGAGCCGCATCTCATGCTTTCCAAAGCCGAATCCGAACTGCAGCGCCTGCGGCAGCCCTTGCTGAAGACAGCTTCGTGCCTGACAGCTGCACAAAACTGATGTTTTAGTTTCCCTGTCATTTCTGCAGAGACGCTCCTCCAGACTGTCCGGCTGCTCCCTTGTAAACTCCGGCTGCAATCTGCGGACTCTTCGTCGGACACGGCATTTACGGATGGCAGTTACCGCACGGGGAATATCCCTGTGCTATAGCTTCATCTCTGGTGCCGCTGAATTCACTTTTATTCTTATCCTTCATCTGCTTTACCGACTTGCAGTCCGGATAATGGAACTTGCGGGTGTTGGTATTCAGGATATATGTGCAGCCATCTCCTGAGGAGCCGCTTCCGTTTACAGTGCCGGCTATGCCTGCTGCAGTTCCAACGGCGGTGCTTCCTGCGGTTCCCGATGAGGCTCCGGCTGCCGCAGCGGCAGCATTTCTGTCCGCAGCATCGCCTTCCGAGCCGCCGTTTGAACCGCCTGCTGCCGCCCTGCTGTCCGACGTTTTTCCGGATGCGGCAGCCGCCGAGGACTGCCCCGACTCCTTCCTGTCATGTTCGACAGTAAAGCTGATGCTGTTTCCGTCGCTTTTACAGATAATATCCCCGTTCAGGTCTGTCCTGAAAATGCTGATCCCTCTGTCAGTCAGCATTTCCAGTATGCCCTCCTCGGGATGCCCGTAGGAGTTGTCCTTCCCCACAGAGATCACGGCATACTTAGGGTCGACTGCCTTCAGAAATTCGTTCGAGGTCGAGGACAGGCTGCCGTGATGCCCCACCTTCAGCACGTCGCTCCTGACCTCTGCGCCGCTTCTGATGATCTCATGCTCCTCTCCCGCTTCCGCATCCCCTGTAAACAGGAACGAGGTATTCCCGTATGTGATCCTTGCCACGATGGAGTTGTTATTGGAAACGGACGACCGGCTCACAGGACCTATCAGTCTGACCGAAGCCGAGCCCAGCTTGAACTGCGTACCGTTAAGAGGGACCGTGATACTGCATCCCTGTTTGTTCAGATACTTTACAAAGCTTTCGAAAGCCCGGGTATCATGCTCGGTCACAGGGCAGAAGGCCGTGTCTACCTCTGCATAATTCAGCGCACCCGCAAGACCTCCTATGTGATCCTCGTCCGGGTGAGTCGCGATCATATACTTAAGGCGATCTACCTTGTGGTCCTTCAGGTAGGTGTAAATGAGCGATGAGGCCTTGCTGTCTCCTCCGTCTATCAGCATCGCCTCATCGTCACACAGGATCAGCGCCGAATCACCCTGCCCCACATCAATAAAATGCACCTCAAAGCCACCTGCAAATACTGAGGAGGCATTTATCAGTACTGCGAGCAGCAGGGTCAGCAGTGCCGCGGCGGCCTTTCGAATATGTTTTCCAAAGGATCTGTTATTCATGGCATCAATTCCATTCGCTTTCTGTTTATCTTTAGGGAATATTATAGCATGTATCGGAAGGAGATCTCGCTGATATTCACATTCGGTTCGGAAATATCCGAATTATCTTTGAAAACGCGTCGTCTGTTTGTGCTTTCCGGGTATCAGACTTCTGCGTGAAACAGATATGATTATCGATATTATCGAATAATTGCTCCGAGATACCGTCTGAGGTGCTCAAGTTTCTTAGGTTCGTAAGCTCAGACCTTAAGGATTCGGAGAGATTCCTTCAAAACCACCCGGAGAGGCAGGTAATATATGCATCCGGGTCTTCTTGATTCGTTCTAAATCCATGATATAATTTTTTTGCAGTCATTCATTATTGGGGTACAGTTGCATAGAATACATGTCTAATGGAGAAAGGCGGAAAATAATAATGAAAAAGCACCCATTTCTAAGCCATCCGATCTTGTTTACCATTATTCTCGCCATTGTTCCGCTGCAGCTCAGTGCAGTACTGGGAATACTTACGGCGAAGCTGATGAATATGTGGTTTCATATGGGGCTGAATTCCGAGACCGGCACAGAACTGGGATCATTTCTTGCCTGCGTCTTCAGGATCCTGTTGTCCTGCGTCATAATTCTTCTTATGAAACTATCCTGTGGCAAAGATTTCCGGTACGGTTTTGACGGGTACAATCTGAAAAAGGGCTTCCTTTTAGTATCGCCTGTTCTGTTTATGGCAGCCTCCAATTTCCCGGAATATTTTCTGAAAGGCGGAGAGATCAAGTCGGGGCTGCCGTTTGCGGCCGCCTTTGTTGCCGGATTTGCTCCAGGCTTTTTTGAGGAGGTTGTGATGCGCGGCTCCGCCCTGTCCAATATGATGTACCAGTGGAGGGACAAAAAGAATCCGGTCCTTCGTTCCCTTGCGGTATCCTCCCTGATATTCGGAGCGCTGCATCTGATGAATCTGGCTCACGCCGGCGTAGCAGAGACCTTAATGCAGGTTGCCTATGCTTTCGGTGTCGGATTCCTGTTCGGTGCTGCCTATCTGCGCACCAGAAATATTGTTGGACCTGTTATATGTCATGCCATTGTCGATATCTCCGCTGCAATATTTAAGCTTCCGGCAGATGCCCCCGAGGTGATCCCGTTTACTGTTGCTACAAGTATCATCATTACTGTAGGAGGTATTCTGATAGGACTCTGGCTGATTCGAAAAGAAAAACAGCCCGAAATTCTGGCGCTTTTTTAAGCACCTGCAAACGTCTCATTTTGGAATCATCGAAAGAAATCGAGGGCGCTCAGGGCAGCCTCAAAGTCGGCCTCAGGCACTGCTTTGGGCTGCCCCCTGCGTTCAACGGCATATTAAAACATATCCTTATTTAATTGCGCGTGAGCATGTAGAAAAAAGTTGTTTGGAAAAAAATGATGAAAATTAACATATGCATAAGTAGAAAAGCAGAGCTTCTGCTCTGCTTTTCTGAAAATGAAATTTTTATAAATGACCCTTTTTGTATCAAATCGTATCTGGATTGATTTTTTGAGTCATCCAAGGACCCTTTAGGTAAAATGAAATTGATAGTATTGTTGCAATACACCATCCTACCGGCCATGCACACCAGATTCCAGTTGCACCGAGTACTGTCCTTGAAAAACAGAAAGCAAGCAATACACGCAGAATCAAATCTGTAAAAGTGGCTATCATAAATTTTTTCATCATACCGGCTCCCCTCAAAATTCCATCTGCTACTAACTTTGCAGAAACCACGAAATAGAAAGGCG
>JAQXPY010000052.1 GCA_029100885.1 Clostridiales bacterium
TGACCTTGCCGGGAATCGAACCCGGGCCTTCGCCGTGAGAGGGCGACGTCTTGACCGCTTGACTACAAGGCCATATCGAGGTGACAAGATTCGAACTTGCGGCCTCTGCGTCCCGAACGCAGCGCTCTACCAAACTGAGCCACACCTCGAATTTATGTCAGTCGCAAAGGACTCCCTTAATATATACCATTAATAGAATTGTGTCAACTTTTTTTTGAAAAAATGAAAAAAAAAATTGTAATTGATGTCCACTTAACAAGAGAACATTACATATGATTATTACATATGATTATTACATACCAGTTACAGAGCATTGATGATTCTCTGCGCTTCAGCGCTGTATAATTTTAACAATGTGAGGTTCAATATGAAGATTTGATATGATAGAATACAGTGAAAATGCGCTGCGTCCGGAGTCTGACTGCCTCGTAAACAAGGAGAATACAAAAACAAAAAAAGATGAACCAGAATTATATGAAGGAAAAAAAAGTGCTGCCTCTGGTGGTATCAATGTCGCTGCCGATGGTGGTGTCCATGGCTGTAAATTCCATGTACAATATTGTTGACAGCTTTTTTGTTGCGAAAATCAGTGAATCTGCCATGACTGCATTGTCGCTGGTCTTTCCTGTACAGAACCTGATGACTGCCATAGCCGTGGGCTTTGGAGTGGGAATGAATGCAAGGATAGCATTCTGTCTCGGAGCCGGTGATCAGACTTCGGCGGATAATGCGGCATCAACAGGTCTGTTTATGAGCTTTATCCATGGCATTCTGCTGATGACCGTATGCCTTGCCGTGATGCCGGGATTTCTGTCCATGTATACAGAAAATGAGGAAATACTGAAGATGGGGCTGGTTTATGCCGACAGGGCATTCCTCTTTTCGGTGGTCATTATGGTGAGCATTGCACTGGAAAAGATCTTTCAGGCGGTGGGCAGAATGAAGGTCTCCATGATAAGCATGATCATAGGCTTCGCTGTGAATATCCTGCTTGACCCTCTGATGATATTCGGAATAGGAATATTTCCCGAAATGGGGATAGCCGGAGCCGCCTATGCCACGGGAATAGGTCAGACAGCATGTCTCGTTTCATATCTTGTATTTTTGAAGATATCCCCTGTCCCGCTCTCCTTCGGAAGGAGATATGTTTCCTTTGAAGGAGGACTGCTGACCGGGCTCTATGCTGTCGGAATACCTGCGACGCTGAATATGGCACTGCCTTCACTGCTTATATCCTCGCTCAACGCCATCCTGACATCCTTCTCCGAGATGTATGTTCTGGTACTTGGTGCGTATTACAAGCTTCAGACCTTCATCTATCTTTCTGCAAACGGCATCATTCAGGGCATCAGGCCTCTGGTGAGCTTTAATTACGGAGCGGGAGACGATGAGAGAGTAAAAAGTATTTTTAAAACAACCCTGCTGCTTACGGCAGGAGTGATGGTGATCGGAGCAGCTTTGTCAACTGCTGTCCCGGAAACGCTGACAGGTCTTTTTACTTCCAATCCGGAGACCATAGAGGCGGGCGCCGGGGCGCTGAGAATAATATGCGTCGGGTTTATTCCTTCGGCTGTTTCGGTGACCTGTTGCGGTGTGCTGGAGGCGCTCGGACGCGGGATCTCCTCCCTTGCGGTATCATTGCTCAGATATGCGCTCATAATCATTCCTGCTGCATGGCTGCTGAGCCGCTTCATCGGCGCAAACGGTGTTTTCCTTGCATTTCCGCTGACAGAGCTTCTGGCGGCTGCCGCGTCCTGGAGCATATGGAGACGCTGCTGCAGCTTTAAACACAGAGTCTGATCAGGACAGAAACAGAAGCGGGATTGCCGCGCTTAAAGATAAAAAAATGCTTCTTCAGACAGTATATTCCGGTTGACAATACAGAAACAAAAGATTAATATAGGAATGCATTAAAAATTCATTCAAATGAATAAATATACAACAAGAGAAATATTAACAAAGAAAAGTATAACATGTCTTTTCAGGAGGCTTAATAATTATGAAAAAGGATAATATTAAAAAGATAGTTCTCGCTTATTCGGGAGGACTCGACACATCTATCATCATTCCATGGCTCAAGGAAAACTACAATGACCCGGAGATCATCGCGGTGGCAGGAAACGTGGGACAGGCGGACGAGCTGGAGGGACTTGAGGAAAAGGCTCTCAAAACAGGAGCTTCAAAGCTTATTGTGGCAGACCTTGTAGATGAGATGGTGGATGATATCATCATACCTTCACTTAAAATGAACGCAAAGTATGAGACCTATCTTCTCGGAACAGCCTTTGCGAGACCTGTTATAGGAAAGAAGCTTGCGGAGATCGCTATTGCCGAGGGTGCTGATGCTATCTGCCACGGCGCTACAGGAAAGGGCAACGATCAGGTGCGTTTTGAGCTTGCCATCAAGAGATTCGCTCCGGATATGCCTATCATTGCTCCTTGGAGAGAGTGGGATATCAAGTCACGTGATGAGGAGATAGATTACGCTGAGGCGCACAATATTCCTCTCAAGATATCCAGAGAGACAAGCTACTCCAAGGATAAGAACCTCTGGCATCTGAGCCATGAGGGACTGGATCTGGAGGATCCTTCAAACGAGCCTCAGTATGAGAAGCCTGGCTTCCTGGAGATGGGAGTTTCACCGCTTCAGGCGCCGGACGAGCCTACTTATATCTCCATTGACTTTGAGGCGGGAGCTCCGGTGGCTCTCAACGGTGAGAAGATGAAGGCATCAAAGATCATCGAGAAGCTTAATGAGTACGGCGGAGCAAACGGAATCGGTCTTATCGATATCGTGGAGAACCGTCTCGTGGGAATGAAGGACCGCGGAGTATATGAGACTCCTGGCGGAACCATCCTTTATTTTGCTCATGAGCAGCTGGAGATGATCACTGTGGATAAGGATACGCTTCACGAGAAGCAGAAGCTTGCGATCGACTTTGCAGATCTTATCTACAACGGAAAGTGGTATTCACCTCTCAGAGAGGCACTTCAGGCCTTTGCCGAGGAAGCAGACAAATACTGCACAGGTACAGTAAAGCTTAAGCTCTACAAGGGCAATATTATACCGGCAGGAATGACATCACCTTATTCACTTTATTCGGAGAATCTTGTTACCTTCGGAGAGAGCGATTACGATCAGGGACAGGCAGCAGGCTTTATCAATCTCTGGGGACTTCCTATCAAGGTACAGGCTCTCAGGGAGCAGGGACGCCTTTAAAACCGGGATACGCATGAGGCGGCAGGAATGAGATGCCGCAAATACGGTTCGGTTTTGTAAATTACAGACTAATACAGCAAATACGGCAAATGCGGCGGGAATTCTCCTGACCGCAGGCAGCGGTGAGAGAGGGGGCTTTACTGCCCCCTGCTCGATTTTATGACGACAATGCAGCAAATGTTTTTTATAAGGAGAATTACAGACAATGGCAAAGATGTGGACCGGCAGGACCTCCGGAGAGACTGACCGTATCGCTGATGATTTCAATTCATCCATCAGCTTTGACTGCAGGATGTACAGGCAGGATATTACCGGAAGCATGGCCCATGCTGCCATGCTCGGACAGACAGGGATCATAACCGGCGCGGAAGCAGACGAGCTGATAGACGGTCTGCAGGGCATACTTGACGATCTGGATGAGGGCACACTGAGCTTTGATCCGTCCTGTGAGGATATTCATATGTTCGTCGAGCAGGTGCTTACAGAAAGACTGGGAGATGTTGGAAGAAAGCTTCATACCGCCAGGAGCAGAAACGATCAGGTGGCTCTGGATCTGAGAATGTATCTCAGGGATGAGGCAGCAAAGCTTACAGAGCTGCTCCGGGAGCTGGAGGAGGTACTGCTCAAAACAGCACAGAACAACATGAAGGCCGTAATGCCGGGCTATACCCATCTCCAGAGAGCCCAGCCTATCCTGTTTTCGCATCATATTATGGCATATTCCATGATGCTGCTGAGGGATATGGACAGAATAGCGGATGCATCTGCCCGTATGAATGTCTCACCTATCGGAAGCTGTGCATTTGCCGGAACTACATATCATACAGACAGGCGCTTTGAGGCGGAGAGGCTCGGCTTTGACGATATTTGCCGCAACAGCATTGACGGAGTATCGGACAGAGATTTCTGCGTAGAGCTCATGAGTGCGCTGTCGATACTTATGATGCATCTGTCGAGGCTGTCGGAGGAGATAGTCCTGTGGACAAGCTGGGAATTCAGATTTGTCGAGCTCAGCGACAAATATACCACAGGATCCTCAATAATGCCCCAGAAAAAGAATTCCGATATGGCGGAGCTTATCAGGGGAAAAACGGGAAGGGTCTACGGAGACCTTATGGCTCTGCTGACTACCCTGAAGGGACTTCCTCTTGCCTACAACAAGGATATGCAGGAGGACAAGGAGGCGGTATTTGATGCAGTGGATACGGTCGAGATGTGTCTGAGGGTCATGATACCTATGATCGATACCATGAGGGTGCTGCCGGAAAATATGAGAAGAGCCGCAAATGAAGGCTTTATCAATGCCACGGATCTTGCAGACTATCTCGTAAAGAAGGGAATGCCTTTCAGAACCGCCTACAAGATATCGGGAAGCATAGTAGCGGAATGCATAGCAAGAGGATGCGTTCTGGATACATATCCTTTGGAGGACTACAAAAAGCACAGCGAGCTCATCGGCGAAGATATATATGATGAGATCAATATAGAGCATTGTGTGGAAACAAGAATATCGGCCGGAGGCACATCCTCGGTATCTGTGCTTGAGCAGATAGACTGGGTGCGCGGCAGACTTGGGAGCAGGTAAATGACAAGAGTATTTATTGACGGAAGCGCAGGCACGACCGGACTCAGGATACATGAGAGGCTGAGCCGGAGAAAGGATATTGAGCTTATCGGGCTCACAGAGGAAAACAGAAAAAATACCGGGGCAAGAAAAGAAGCGATCTGCAGCGCGGATATCGCCTTTCTCTGTCTTCCGGATGCAGCAAGTATAGAGGCTGTACAGCTGGCAGAGGGCAGCAGTACCGTGATCATAGATACATCCACCGCCCACAGAACGGCTGAGGGCTGGACCTACGGCTTTGCCGAGATAGACGATTTCAGGGAAAGGATCAGAAGCTCAAAAAGGATAGCCAATCCTGGCTGCCATGCCAGCGGCTTTGTTTCCCTTGTCGAGCCCCTTGTAAGAAACGGTATTCTGAAAAAGGAAGCTGCCTTAAGCTGTTTTTCTCTCACCGGTTATTCCGGAGGTGGAAAGAAAATGATCGCCGAGTATGAGGCGGAGGACAGGGATCCGCTGCTTGGAGCGCCGAGACAGTATGGCATCACTCAGCTGCACAAGCATCTTAAGGAGATGAAGGCGGTGACAGGGATCAGCCAGGCGCCGGCCTTCTGTCCTGTAGTCGCGGATTTCTACAGCGGCATGGAGGTGACAGTCCCTGTATTTGCCTCTGATATAAACGGCACGATCGAGGATATAAAAGAGGTTTACAGACAGTGCTACAGCGGAAGAATAGTACATTTTGAGGAGAAGGCCGATATCGGCGGATTTATTTCTGCGGCAGCTCTTTCAGGCAGGGACGATATGATAGTGACTGTTGCGGGAAATGAAGACAGGATCCTTCTCATATCACTTTTCGATAATCTCGGAAAGGGTGCTTCGGGCTCTGCCATCCAGTGCATGAATATTGTCATGGGAGCAGACGAAGCGGAGGGACTTACGATATGAATTACGAGATAAGAGATATTTCCCTGTCACCTTCGGGAGAGCATAAGATCGACTGGGTCAGAAAGAACTGCCCGCTTCTCAGAAATCTTGAGGAGGAGTTTTCGCAGACAAAGCCGTTTCAAGGGATAAGGATCGCCCTGTCTATCCATCTCGAAGCCAAAACCGCATATCTGTGCAAGGTGCTGGCGGCGGGAGGAGCTGATATGTACATTACAGGAAGCAATCCGCTGTCCACTCAGGATGATGTGGCCGCAGCCCTTGTAAAGAGCGGGCTGAAGGTTTTTGCCTGGCACGGAGCAACAGCGGAGGAATACGAAAGGCATATCAGGAAGGTTCTGGAGAATGATGTGAACATCATTATCGATGACGGCGGGGATTTAGTTAATACACTGCATACCGTATTTCCGGAGAAAATTCGCTTTGTTATCGGAGGCTGCGAGGAAACAACGACCGGAATCATCCGTCTGGCAGCGGCAGAGAAGGCAGGAACATTGAAATTCCCTATGGTTCTGGTAAACAACGCAGACTGCAAGCATCTGTTCGACAACAGATACGGCACAGGTCAGTCGGTATGGGACGGGATCAACAGAACCACCAATCTTATCGTGGCAGGCAAAACAGCGGTCGTGGCAGGCTATGGCTGGTGCGGCAAAGGCGTTGCGATGAGAGCCAAGGCACTCGGAGCAAAGGTGATAGTGACCGAGGTGGATCCTATCAAGGCCATAGAAGCGGTCATGGACGGATATGAAGTAATGCCTATGCATGAGGCTGCCTCACGCGGCGATTTCTTTATTACGGTGACAGGTTGTGCCGGAGTCATCACAGAGGCTGATTTCAATGAGATGAAGGACGGAGCCATCCTCTGCAACGCAGGTCATTTTGATGTGGAAATAGATATGGCACGCCTCAGGGAGATCTCCGTAAGGAGCTATGAGCAGAGACAGAACATTATGGCCTATGAGCAGGCGAACGGAAACACTCTGTATGTCCTCGGAGAGGGCAGACTTGTGAATTTAGCCTGCGGAGACGGACATCCGGCAGAGATCATGGATATGAGCTTTGCCATTCAGGCTCTGTCAGCCAAATACCTGGTCGAGCACAGGGATGAGCTGAATGAACACCTTATTCCTGTACCGAGAGAGGTAGATCTGGATGTGGCCCGCCGAAAGATTGCATATATGGGCATAAAAATCGATACCCTCAGCGAGGAACAGGAGAGATATCTCAATTCCTCGGATATCTGAGGAGACTGCGGCAGGGCTGCAGAACAATTTCAAAGTATACTTGAATAGTATCGGGAAGGAGATATATGAAGCTTATCAACGGAGGCGTATGTGCCGCAAAGGGCTTTAAGGCAGGCGGAATTCACTGCGGCATCAAGCCTGGTACAGTCAAAAAGGATCTGGCGCTTATCGTCAGCGAGGTGCCTGCAAGCGCAGCAGCGGTATATACAACAAACCTTGTAAAGGGGGCACCGCTTACGGTGACTAAGGAGCATATCAGCAACGGGATCGCTCAGGCAGCGGTCTGCAACAGCGGAAATGCGAATACCTGCAATGCAGACGGTATAGAGATCGCTGAAAAAATGTGTGAGCTGGTGGCTGAACATACGGGAATCAAAGCAGAGGATGTTATAGTTGCCTCCACCGGTGTTATTGGTCAGCCGCTTAACATAGCCCCTGTCAGAGAAAAGATGGGAGAGCTGGCTGCAGGCCTTTCCTGCGACGGTAATCAGAACGCGGCTGCCGCAATTATGACAACGGATACTGTCATGAAGGAGGCTGCTGTTGAGTTTGAGGCAGGAGGAAGGCTCTGCCGTCTCGGCGGAATGGCCAAGGGAAGCGGAATGATCCACCCGAACATGGCAACCATGCTGGTGTTCCTTACCACCGACGCAGCCATCTCTCCGGAAATGCTTAAAAAGGCACTTTCAACAGATGTACGCAATACCTTCAACATGATATCGGTGGACGGTGACACCTCAACAAACGATATGGTATCGATCATGGCAAACGGTCTTGCCGGAAATGACGTTATCACCGCCGAGGGAGACGATTTTACGGCATTTATGGAGGCACTCAATACAGTTACCGTTCATCTGTGCCGCATGATCGCAGGAGACGGAGAGGGAGCCACCAAGCTCCTGGAATGCAGTGTCAAAGGCGCGGCGGACGAAGCGACCGCAAAGACGGTTGCCCGCAGTGTTATCTGCTCATCGCTGCTGAAGGCTGCAATGTTCGGGGCAGATGCCAACTGGGGAAGAGTGCTCTGCGCCATCGGATACTCGGGAGCGGATGTGGATGTCAATAAGATAGATGTGAGCTTCAGCTCCTCCGTGGGAGAGATATGTGTATGCCGCAGCGGTGCCGGTGTGGAGTTCTCGGAGGAAAAGGCAAAGGAGATACTGCTGGAAAAGGAAATAGATATTCTTATCGACCTCAATTCCGGAGACTCCGGGGCAGCCGCATGGGGCTGCGACCTTACATATGATTATGTAAAGATAAACGGAGATTACCGCAGCTGATCCTGTATGGATAATGATATTGTTCATCACAAGACGGATTGAAGAAATGCCGATAAGACAAAAGAGCAGGCGAAGAATTGAGGCTGTGCTCCGGAGTCCGGTGAATAAAAACGGAAATACGGGAAAGGAAGAAACGGAAAATGCCGGAATTAACAAGCCTTGAGAAGGCAAAGGTACTCATTGAGGCACTGCCTTACATTCAGAGATTCAACAGAAAAATAATCGTAATAAAATACGGCGGAGCAGCCATGGCTGACGAGGAGCTTAAAAAGCAGGTCATTCAGGACGCGGTATTTCTTAAGCTTGCAGGCTTTAAGCCGGTCATCGTTCACGGAGGAGGAAAGGAGATCAGCCGCTGGATAGCCAAGGTCGGAAAGGAGCCGGAGTTCGTAAACGGACTGAGGGTGACAGATGCCGAGACTATGGAAATAGCGGAAATGGTGCTCAACAAGGTCAATAAGGGGCTTGTGCAGATGGTGAGCGAGCTGGGAGTCAAGGCGGCAGGCATCAGCGGTAAGGACGGAATGCTCCTGAAATGCGGCAGGAAGCTGTCAAACGGACAGGATATAGGCTTTGTCGGAAATGTCAGAGAGGTAAACACAAAGATCATTCTCGATCTTCTGGAAAAGGATTTCCTGCCTATCATCTGTCCTATCGGCTATGACGATAACTATATCACATACAATGTGAATGCGGATGATGCCGCATGCGCTATCGCCAAGGCTCTCAAGGCTGAAAAACTGGCTTTTTTGACGGATGTGGAAGGCGTATACAGAGATTTTGAGGATAAGTCGTCACTGTTTTCCGAGCTTCATCTGTCAGAGGCGAAGCAACTTATCGAAAGCGGTGTTATGGGCGGGGGCATGCTTCCTAAGCTCAGCAACTGCATCGATGCGATAGAGAACGGAGTGTCAAGAGTACATATCATGGACGGACGCATACCGCACTGTCTCTTGCTTGAGATATTTACCAACAATGGGGTAGGCACTGCCATACTCGGAGAGGAACAGGAATAAGCCTTCGGCAGTCCGGGGCTTAAGAAAGGGAGAGCGAAACGGAACAGGAGCAATGAGTATTATAAGTACAGATCAGAAATATATAGCCTCCACCTATAAGCGTTTTCCGGTGGAGATCGTAAAGGGCAGGGGCTCGGAGGTATTCGATGCCGAGGGGAAAAGATATATAGATATGGGCTCCGGAATCGGCGTGACAGCTTTCGGAATCGCGGATGAGGAGTGGCAGCAGGCTGTTATCGGACAGATCGGAAAGGTTCAGCATATGTCCAATCTGTATTATACAGAGCCGTGTGCAAAGCTTGCGGAGCAGCTTTGCCTGAAGTCCGGAATGAAAAAGGTGTTTTTCGGAAATTCGGGTGCGGAAGCAAACGAGGGAGCCATAAAGGCGGCAAGAAAATATTCCGCGGAGAAAAAGGGCAGCAGCTGCTATACGATCATCACTCTTATCAACAGCTTTCACGGCAGGACACTTACGACTCTGGCAGCCACAGGTCAGGACCATTTTCATCAGCTGTTTCAGCCGCTGACACCGGGCTTTATTCATGTTCCGGCAAATGACACGGAGGCACTTGAAAGGGCGGTTGATGAAAATGAGATCGCCGGGATCATGATGGAGTGCATTCAGGGAGAGGGAGGAGTCAGAGCTCTGGACCGCGGCTATGTTAAGGCAGCCGCAAAACTGTGCTCGGATAAGGACATACCGCTGATAATAGATGAGGTGCAGAGCGGCAACGGACGCAGCGGCAGAATGTATTCGTATCAGAATTATGATATTATGCCGGATGTGGTATCCACTGCCAAGGGTCTGGCGGGAGGCCTGCCTATCGGTGCCGTACTGCTGGGAGAAAAGCTGCAGGATGTTTTCAGCTACGGAGACCACGGCTCTACCTTCGGCGGCAATCCTGTATCCTGTGCCGCGGCATTAAGCGTAGTAAACAGGATAGATGAGCAGCTGCTGGAGTCTGTAAGAAAGAAGAGTGCATATCTCTTTGATACCCTCGGAAAGGCAGAAGGCATCACTGAGGTCAGCGGCATGGGACTTATGATCGGTCTCAGTACAATAAGACCGGCGGGAGAGGTGCTTGCGGAATGTATGAGGAACGGAGTGCTCTGTCTTACTGCCAAGGACAAGCTGAGGCTGCTTCCGGCTCTGAATATTCCGGAGGAGCTCCTCAGGGAAGCAGCCGGGATAATAATGAAGGCATGCAGCTGAAATGACTGCTGTATATTGCAGCACATGAACGGGAAGTATTATTGAGACAGAAGGGATATAACGATGTCATTAAAGGGAAGAAATTTTTTAACACTTCTGGATTTTACACCGGAGGAGATGATGGAGCTCATCGACCTTGCTGCAGAGCTTAAGGAAAAGAAAAAGGCCGGTATACTTCATAAGATGCATGAAGGAAAGAACATTGCGCTTCTGTTTGAAAAGACCTCGACCAGGACACGCTGTTCCTTTGAGATCGCTGCGGCAGATCTGGGAATACACCCTGTTTTTCTGGATCCGGGAAGCTCACAGATGGGAAAGAAGGAATCCATTGCGGACACAGCAAGAGTACTCGGAAGAATGTTTGACGGAATCGAGTACAGAGGCTACGGTCAGGAGATAGTTGAGGAGCTGGCAAAATATGCCGGAGTTCCGGTCTGGAACGGTCTGACCAATGAATATCATCCTACCCAGATCCTGGCTGATTTTCTCACAATCAGAGAGCATTTCGGCAGGTTAAAGGGAATAAAGTTCGTATATATGGGAGATGCGCGCTATAATATGGGTGATTCACTCATGATCGGCTGTGCGATGATGGGCATGCATTTTATATCCTGCGCTCCGCGTAAGTATTTCCAGAACGGCGAGCTTGTGGCAAAATGTATGGAGATCGCCGAAAAGAGCGGTGCGACCATAGAGTTTAATGAGGATCCTATTGCGGCCACAAAGGGCGTTGATGTAATATATACGGATGTATGGGTATCCATGGGCGAGCCGGACGAGATATGGGCAGAGCGTATTCATGATCTTATGCCTTATCAGGTGAACAGCAGAATAATGGAAAATGCGGGTCCTCAGTGCAGATTCATGCATTGTCTGCCTGCGTTCCATGATCTCGGAACCACCGTGGGACAGGAAATCTATAAGAAGTTCGGTTATGACGCTCTGGAGGTAACGGATGAGGTATTTGAGGGACCTCAGTCGATAGTATTTGATGAGGCGGAGAATCGCATGCACACTATCAAGGCAGTGATCGCTGCGACGATCTGACAGCGGCAGCGGGCTGTATATGTTCAGATATTTATATATTATAGGAGCACTTTGCATCATGGCATTCTGTATGATGACGGTGCTCCTTGCCGTGAAGATAATGAAAAGAGAACCGGTAGGAATGATGCTTCAGCTGATGCTCCTGCTGGTTATTTTTGCTGTAATGAGCTTTGTTCTGGCTTATATGCTGAGAACGGCTGTCTGAGGTAATGCATTCCTAAACGGAAGCAGCACTTCAAAGAAATAAGCAGGCAGGAGATTGTCTGAAAATACAGTGAATGAATGGGGAAGCAACAGGTATGTCAGGTGATTTTATAACGGTTATCAATCAGGTAATGATCCTTACCGCAATAATAGGCTGCGGTTTTCTCGGAAAGAGGACAGGTCTTGTGAAAAATGAGGCCTTTGAGACTCTTACGAATATCACATTATATTTCGCAGTGCCATGTCTGCTTATCAGAGCCTTTCAGATAGAGTTTACACCGGATTCTCTGATAGGCTTTTTTCTGCAGCTTGGCATAGCTGCGGTCTATCATGCCATAGCGGGCATTACGGGCCTGCTGGTGTTTCGAAGAGCTCCCGAGCAGAAAAAAAGAGTTTATATCTGCTGTCTCGTAAACGGAAATATCGGATTTATGGGCTATGCCATGATACTGACCCTGTTCGGAAATGCGGGCATGTTTTATGCATCAGCATATAATCTTGTATTTAATATTGTATTCTGGAGCGTATGTATCGGGTATCTGAATCAGGAATCCGAAAAAGCAACTTTCCGTTCCATACTGTTAAATCCTAATATTGCCAGCGCACTCATCGGTTTCATGATCTTTATCCTGCAGATAAGGCTTCCGGATGTGGTTGACAGGGGAATGGGCTATCTGGCTTCGCTGTCAATGCCGATACCGCTTATTGTTATCGGTGCGAGACTGACTGAGCTGAAGCCGCGTCTGCTGGCAGGGGATAAGTATTTCTGGATATGCGCTCTGCTGAGACTGCTGGTGCTGCCCCTGCTGTTCGGCGGGGCTCTCCGCATCTTGGGAGTCAGCGGTCTGCTGCTGCAGGTCACTGTCATTCTGTCCGGAATGCCTACGGCGTCTATGCTGGGAATGCTGGCAGGAAAAAATGATCCCGAGATCGGCAGCTACACTGCGGGAGTGATCTCGGGAATAACGGCTTTATCTATGATAACCATACCTGTGACTGCAGCCTTTGCCGCATTGATGGCCTGATATGAAATGAACTGATTGTCCGGTATGTTTTTGCAGGACAGTAACGGAGGATCATTTCCGGATGTCCTGTACGAAGTGCCTGATCGCTGTCTTTGAGACCATCAGGGTCTTGATAACGGACATCATGGTAATGATGCCGAGGGCAATTGCCATGGACAGCATGATGGTATATACCCCGGTTTTGGCGAAGCTTGCCCAGTTTAAGGCAACTGCATAATGAAGTGTTCTGTAAAGTGAACCTCCGGGAAGCAGCGGGATCATACCGATTACAAGAAATATAGCCGCCGGGGCCTTCTGAAGCCGGGCCATTATCTCAGAAAAGAGAGTGAGAAGAGCGGATGCCAGGATATAGCTGATAAAGTCATCCAGCTCCAGATATCTTGAGAATATGATGTATGCACCCCAGGAAACAAGACCGCTGACTGCGGTAAAAACTACACGGGGACCTCGTACATTAAACAGCAGAGCAAAGCCGACGGAGCCCGCTACGGCGGAAAGGATCTGAATCAAATTGTTATTCATCGCAGACCTCCTTAAACAAAAAAGCCGATAAGGTGACCTGCAAGAATGAAGCCGAGGGCTATGATCATCGACTGCAGGCATGCCTCTATGGTGCGGGTAAGACCTGTTATGGTATCTCCGGCAAACATATCCCTGAGACCGTTTGTCAGCTGCAGTCCGGGGATAAGCACCATGATGTTGCCGATGCTGATACGGTCAAAGGAATTTCCGAAGCCGACAAACACAAACAGATATGCCATGACACCTCCGAAGAGCGACACATCAAAGCTTGTGATGAACGGGTTGATATCAAAGCATTTAATAAACTTTTCGAAAATACAGATCAGCGCACCTATTACGGCGGAGGATATCGCATCAAGAGGCGAACCACCGAAGAAAACAGAAAAAGATGAAGAGATCAGCGCATAAAACAGCATTCTGTATTTCCAGTTGTATTCATGCTCCGTGCGTATCCGAACCACCCTCTGATGCAGAGTGCATGACTGGAACTCCTCAGGTGTGTTAGCCTTTGCCACGATCTCTCTGGAAAGGGCATTGAGCTGCTCGAGTCTGTTGAGATTGTAGCTCATACCTCTGATACGCCGGGTCTGGGTGATCGGAGCCCTGTCCTTGAAATATACAGATACTATTATGGTCGATGTGATGGAGAATACCTCTGTTCTGTGGGCTCCTATGGCATCACACATGCGCCGTATGCTGTCCTCGACGCGGCTGACATCGGAACCGCTCGTCAGCATCATTTCTCCTATGCTGACGATCTGCTCGACCATTCTGGCAATTTTGTAGTCATCCTGAATATAATACATATAATGCTTCTTCCGATTCTTGATTTTTTCAGCCTGAAATCATGAAGGTGCTGAATTGTTGCGATTGATGCATTATACAGACCGAAGCATCATAAATCAATAAAAAATAAATATTTAACGAAACACAGGAGAAACAATGATACGATATACCGAGATATTCAGACCCGACAGTACAGGAGGTATATTTGCCTGCTTTACGGCAGACAGAGACGGCCGCTGGGCGGATGATGCTCCGGAAACCGTTGATAATTATATACGATTCGGAAAACAGCTGGGATTTGCTCCGGACCGGATAGTACGTACCCGTCAGAGACATACCGATATTGTGATCGCGGCCGACAGGGCAAACGGCGGAGACGGCATATTCGATGCGGCTTCCAGGAAAATATGTGACGGAGCGGTGACAGACACGCCGGGACTCCTGCTGACAGTAATAACGGCGGACTGTGTCCCGGTGCTGCTGTCTGATCCGGTGAAAAGGGCAGTGGGTGCTGTTCACAGCGGATGGCGCGGAACCTCGGAGAAGATCACCGAAAATGCAGTAAAGCTGATGCACGAAAGGTACGGCTCGGATCCCGCGGATATCATAGTCTATATAGGACCGCATATATGCAAAAGCTGCTATGAGGTGGGAGAGGATGTCAGGGAATGCTTTTCGGGGCATTTTTCTGATCAGTCACTAAAGAGATATTTTAAGCCGGAGAGGGAGGGAAAATACCTGCTGGATCTGGAATCGGCCGTCAGGGATACTTTAGAGAGCGCAGGAATAAAGAAGGAGAATATCAGAAGCAGCGGAATGTGTACCTTTGAGAGTAAAGAACTGTATTCCTGGAGAAGAGATCATCTTCAGAATCACAGTATTCTGACTGTTATAGGAATTCAGTCCGGAGCAGACGGTAAGTATATGAGCGAGAAGCAGTCCGAAGGTGAGCGTATTGCGAATAGGCTTACCGGGTGCTGAATAGTAACGAAAAAGGAAAGCTATGAAGGGATTAGGAACGATAATAAATGTCGCCTGCGTTATTGCCGGAGGCTTGATCGGCTGCGGAGCCGGCAACAGGATAAAGGAGCATATGAGAGAAACGCTGATGACCGTTACGGGAATCAGTGTTGTTTTTATGGGAATAGGCGGAACCATGGCGCAGATGCTGACGGTCTCGGAGGGCGGTCTTAAGACCAATGATACCGTGATGATGATAATCAGCCTTGCTTTGGGAACGCTCATCGGTGAGCTGATGGATATTGAAGGAAATATCGAGCGCTTCGGAGAATGGCTCAAGGTAAAAAGCCGAAGCACCGGAGACAGTGCCTTTACGGACAGCTTCGTGTCTGCCTCCTGTACCATATGTATCGGAGCCATGGCAATAATCGGTTCTATTCAGGACGGAATCTATGGAGATTATTCGATTCTTGCAACAAAAGGTCTGATTGATGGTATATTTATATGTGTGATGGCGGCATCACAGGGAAAGGGCTGCATATTCTCAGCATTGCCTCTGGGTCTCTGGCAGGGACTTGTTACGGTGCTGGCAGTAATAGCCGGAGACTTTATGCCGGAAAATGCTCTGAACAACATGAATTATGTGGGCAATATACTCATTTGCTGCATAGGACTGAACCTTATCAGGGAAAAGCACATCAGAGTAGCAAATATTCTGCCTGCGGTATTTGCCGCAGCAGTCATCGGAGCTTTCAGATGACATTTCAGATGTTTTTTCAGATGGCATTTCAGATGGTAGCTCAGATTCATTTCATATGACAATTAAGCGGTTTGTTCAGTCGCACTTCCCGGATAACGGGAGCATAGTGAAAATGGAGGAAAGACATTGTGAAGCAGGGAAAGAGAATCAGTGTAAGAAAATGCTTTTGCGTCATTCTGGCCGCTGCGCTGGTATTGGGGCTTACAGCATGCAGGGGAACAGCCCGGCAGACCTCGCCGGAGGCAGTGAAGGAGACGACCGGGGAGGCTGCAAAGGATGGACAGAACATAAATGAGACTGCCGAAGTGCTGCAGTCCGGAAATGATCCTCAGGAACAGGGAGAGCAGACAGCTTCTGACGTTGAGCTGGAAAAATACAGAACAGGCACTCCATGGATATGCTCGGATCTGAAGGGAGCAGTCACAGAGAATACTCCTGTCAGCCTTAAGGACGATTTCCATCTGTTTGTGAATAAGGAAGCTATGCTGAAAACGGAGATACCGGAGGGCTATCCTGTTGGAGGAACTCTGGCAGATGTCACCCTGAAGCAGCAGGAGGACATTAAAAGGCTGTTTACAGAGAATCATAAAGCTGAGAACCATGACGCTCAGCTGGCTCTGGATATGTACGAACTGCTGATGGACTGGGATACCAGAAACAGTTTAGGCGCAGAGCCGCTTAAGAAGCTTACAGACAAGGCGGATAGGATAAGCACGCTGGAGGAGCTTTCAGAGTATCTTACAAAGAGCACCAATGAGGAGCTTTTGGCTTCTCCGGAATCTGTAAGCGTAATGGCCTCCTTCGATGATGCATCCCGGAATGCTCTTTACGTGTCTCCTATGAGTCTTATTCTCGGCGACTCGGCAGAGTATAAGGTGCTGACTGATTACGGCAAAATAAAAAAGGAGGCTGTGACAGAGCTTATCCGCAGGATGCTGGGAAAGCTCGGCTACAGTGAGGAAGAGACAGAAACAAAGATCGGCAATGCCTTCAGATTTGATGAACTTATGGCATCTTCGATCATGACCAGCGAGCAGCAGCAGTCTCCGGACTATGTGGAGAAGATTAATAATCATTATACGATCGATGAGCTTGACAGTCTCAGCGGAAACTATCCTCTGAAAGAAATTTTAGAGGGTGTTTACGGCTTCAGGGAGTTCAAGGATATTGTTGTGGCGGAGCCGGAGTTCATCAGGAGACTCGGAGAGATCTACACAGAGGATAATGTGGAATGCATCACGGACTGGATCATTGTCAGAGGTTCTGTTTCGATGACATCGGTGCTGGACAGAGAATGCTTCGAGTGGAAAAATGACTATAACAACACAGTCGAAGGTTCGGAAGGCACACAGGATGATGAGACGGTTTTTGCATCCATGACGGAAGCACTTCTGCCGTGGCCTGTGGCTCGCCTGTATTCGGATGTTTATCTCAAGGCAGAGGACAAGGAGAGACTTACAAAGCTGGTAGAGGATGTGATAGATGTATATCACAGGATAATAAACGAAGCAGACTTTATCACCGAGGATACCAAGAAAAATGCTATTGAGAAGCTGGAAGCCATAAAGCTTCATGTGTATTATCCGGATGACTGGTCGAAGTATGAATGTGACGGTCTGGAGATACGATCTGCCGGGGAAGGAGGAAATGTTTTTGAGGCCTATGCAGCATTATCAAAGTATAATGCGGAAAAAATGGTCAGGGATTACTACGAACCTGTGGATAATGATCTTTGGTCAGGAACACCGTCCACTGTCAACTGCTTTTACAACTTTACAAACAACAGTATCAATATTCTTGCCGGATTTGCGAACGGATCAATTTACAACTCTGAAATGTCGGATGAGGAGGTGTATGCCGGAATCGGTACAGTCATAGGACATGAGATCTCCCACGGCTTTGATTCCACAGGCAGCCAGTTCGACAAGAACGGAAACATGAAGGACTGGTGGACAGAGGAGGACAAGCAGAAATTCAATCAGAAAAATAAGAAGATGGCAGATTACTTCAATAAGATGCATCCGTGGGAGGGACAGGATTTTTACGGCGGCATCATGACAGGTGAGGCCGGAGCCGACATGGGCGGAGTTAAGAGCATGCTGATGCTGGCTGAAAAGAAGGAAGACTTTGACTATGATCTGTTCTTCAGACGCTATGCAGCTAACTGGATGGAGCAGTGTTCGCTTCAGATGTGCTATCGGTATTTCAATGATGTTCATCCGATAGGCTATCTCAGAACAAATGCTACTCTTCAGCAGATTGATGAATTTATCAATACTTACGATATCAGAGAAGGAGACGGCATGTATCTGGCTCCGGAGGATAGAGTCAATGTCTGGTAAGCAAGAGAACTGAGCCGACATCCGGGAAGTAAATAAACGATTTAGAAGGAAGGACCATGTACGTATCGGAAAGCATACCGCGTGTACACGGTCCTTCTGATATATAAAAATAATTTGAAAAGACTTAAAAATGTGTCTACTGTTTAAAACAAGGCTTCAATGTGTCAGCTGACTGCAATACTTCAGTGTGCCTTCTGACTGCAATACTTCAAAGTGCCTGTTTAAAACAATGCTTCAAAGAGGATAACTGTCAAAAAGACAGTAAAAAAGGACTGTCATCGCTGACAGTCCCTGAGTAAGCTCCCGGCCGGATTCGAACCGGCGACCTACGCATTACGAATGCGTTGCTCTACCTGCTGAGCCACGGAAGCGATAGCTATAATAATATAGCATATTCACGACTTTACCGCAAGCATCAATATTCGGGAGAAATACAATTTGGTGCAGGTAGAGTTTGAAAGATGAGTGAAATACTGCTAAAATGTTTTCATCAGAATGCCGGGACGGAGATAAGTATGAACATGGAAAAGCTATATGATGTTATTATAGTCGGAGCGGGACCAGCAGGACTCACAGCTGGTCTGTACTGCGGCAGATACAGATTGAATACGCTTATAATAGAAAAGGCTTCGGTGGGAGGACAGATCAATCTCACATCGGAAATAGAAAACTATCCGGGTCAGATGATACCGGAAAGCTTCGGAGCGGAAACGGCAGCTGCCTCGAACGGTATGCCGGCAGGGAAAAGCGGAGACTATGCCGGATCTGCCTCCAAGTCAGCCATGAACGACAGCGGTGCCGAATCAGGCATGACACTGACAGACAGGATGAGACGGCAGGCGCTGCATTTCGGAGCGGAGATAGTTGGCGCCGACATTACAGAGGTGAACCTGAGAGGAGAGGTGAAGCGGTTTACTGCCTCGGACGGCAGAGTGTTTTCCGGAAGAACGGCTATAATTGCAGGCGGAGCTCATAACAGACCGATAGGCTGCGAAAACGAGGAGCAGTATATCGGAGCAGGTATATCCTACTGCGCGACATGCGACGCCAACTTCTTCACAGACCTTGATGTGTATGTTGTTGGAGGCGGTGATTCCGCAGTCGAGGAGGCCATGTATCTGGCAAGAGTAGCAAAGCATGTGACAGTAATACACAGAAGAGACAGCCTGAAGGCGGCAAAAAGCATTCAGGAAAAGGCATTTGCCGACAGCCGTATAAGCTTCATATGGAACACTGTCGTTGAAAAGGCAGAGGGTGATGAGGTGCTGCAGAGGCTGTACCTTAAAAACACTGTCACAGGAGACAGATCGGTGATCGAAGCCGATCCGGAGGACGGAATGATAGGGCTGTTCGGTTTTGTCGGCATGCAGCCGGAGACGGGGATTTACGAAGAAAGCGGTATTGAGCTTGAAAACGGCTATATAAAAGCCGGGGAGGATACACATACATCCATCGAGGGTGTATATGCTGCCGGAGATATCAGGACCAAGAGACTCAGGCAGGTCGTGACAGCCTGTGCAGACGGAGCAGCGGCGGCGTATGAGGCAGAAAGGTATTTGGGTTAATTGATGGCTAAAACTGATAACTACAATGCGGACAGTATCACGGTGCTGGAGGGTCTTGAGCCTGTTAGGACGAGACCCGGAATGTATATAGGAGGAGTAGGGACCAAGGGGTTGAATCATCTTGTATACGAGATACTGGACAATGCGGTGGATGAGCATCTGGCAGGGTATTGTACGGAGATATGGGTCACGCTTGAGGAAAACGGCTCCTGCACAGTAAGAGATAACGGAAGAGGACTTCCGGTGGATCTTCATCAGAAGGGAGTATCAGCCGAAAGAGTCATTCTGACGACTCTTCACGCCGGAGGAAAATTTGACAACCAGTCCTATAAGACAGCCGGAGGTCTGCACGGCGTAGGCTCATCAGTAGTAAATGCGCTGTCAAAGGAGATGACTGTAGAGGTCAGCAGAAACGGTAAGGTCTACAGAGATACATATTCCAGAGGGATACCGACTACAGAGCTTATAGAAGGACTTCTTCCTGTAGTAGGCAAAGCAGGCGGCACAGGAACCACGATCAATTTTCTGCCTGATGATGAGATTTTTGAGAAGACAGAGTTTAAGGCGGAGTGGATCAGATCCAGAATGCATGAGACCGCCTACCTTAATCCCAGCCTGAAGCTTCATTTTGCCGATCTGAGGGAGCCCGGGCATGCTGCAAAGGCTGCGGCAGATCTGTATATCGATTCGGACGATCAGGAGGGTCAGATGTCTTTCGGATTCGAGACCGCAGGTCAGGAGGAGACGGAAGGCGATAGGGGCAGAGGCAGTGAATCTTTAGTACAGGACGCCTCCGGTTCCTGGCACCCGTCAACGGATGTAAAAGGTGCGGACCTGAAAAAGCATGGGGAATTCGAAGACTATCATGAACCGGACGGACTCAGGGCATATGTCAGAGAGCTGAACCGTGGAAATGATGCCGTAACGGATCTGATATATTTTAAGGATACGCACAATGATACCGAGGTGGAATGCTGTCTGCAGTATGTGGATGCCTTTCAGGAGAACATTCACGGCTTCTGCAACAATATCTTTACACAGGAGGGCGGAACCCACATAACGGGCTTTAAGACAAAATATACTCAGCTCATCAACTCCTATGCCAGACAGCTGGGGATGCTGAAGGAAAAGGATCAGAACTTTACGGGAGCGGATACCAGAAACGGAATGACCTGCGTCATTGCCATCAAATTCCGTGAGCCGATATTTGAAGGACAGACCAAGACAAAGCTGGCGAGCGCGGAGGCGGCGGCAGATGTGGCAGCCGTGACCGGTGAGAAGCTGGAGCATTTTTTTGACAGGAATGCGGACACGGTCAGAGCCATTATTTCCTGTGCGGAAAAATCCGCAAAGATTCGCAAGGCGGAAGAAAAGGCTAAGACGAATCTGCTTTCAAAAAGCAAGTATTCTTTCGACTCTAACGGAAAACTTAAGGTGTGCACCTCAAAAGATCCGAGTAAATGCGAAATATTCATCGTAGAGGGAGATTCTGCCGGCGGCTCAGCAGGAACCGGAAGGAACAGAGAGTTTCAGGCTATCCTTCCGATACGAGGCAAGATACTCAATGTGGAAAAGGCATCCATTGATAAGGTGCTGGCCAATGCCGAGATCAAGACCATGGTAAACAGCTTTGGCTGCGGCTTCTCTGAGGGCTACGGCAATGACTTTGACATTACTAAGCTCAGATATGACAAGATCATTCTTATGACCGATGCGGATGTGGACGGAAGCCATATAGATACGCTGCTTCTGACATTTTTCTACAGATTCATGCCGGAGCTGATCTATAACGGACACATATATGTTTCCATGCCGCCTCTGTATCAGGTGACACCGAAGGGAAAGAATGCGAAGCCTCTGTATATGTATAATGACAGAGAGCTTGCGAAATACCAGAAGACCCATGAGCCTTCCTCCTATGAGCTGAAGCGCTTCAAGGGACTGGGAGAGATGGATCCGCCGGATCTCTGGGCAACGACACTGGATCCTGAAAGAAGAGTGCTGAAGAGAGTCGAGATAGAGGACGCAAGACTGGCCTCGGAGGTGACAGAGATGCTGATGGGCACAGATGTGGGACCTCGAAGAGATTTCATCTACGAGCATGCTCATGAAGCCGAGATCGACACCTGACGCAGGTGAAGGAGTCTTAATAACAGCAGCGGGGCATAATAAGAACATAAAATATAGATATAAAAATTAAGATAACAACAGAAAGACTATAATAAATGCCGGAAAAAATATTAAGAACAGAATACAGTGAGGAGATGCAGAAGTCATATCTGGACTACAGCATGTCAGTCATAACAGCCAGAGCAGTCCCGGACATACGGGACGGTCTGAAGCCTGTTCAGAGAAGGCTGCTTTATGATATGAATGATCTGCATGTTCATCATGACAGAAAAGAAATGAAGTCCGCCAGAATCACCGGAGACTGTATGGGACGTTTCCATCCCCACGGGGATTCTTCAATATACGAAACCATGGTGGTGCTGTCACAGGATTTTAAAAAATCAGTTCCGCTGGTGGACGGAAAGGGAAATTTCGGTTCAATAGAGGGAGATACGGCGGCTGCCTACAGATATACGGAGGCAAAGCTTCAGAAATTCACGGATGAGGTATTTCTAAAGGATATAGACAAAGCCGTGGATTTCGTACCGACCTATGCCAACACAGAGTCGGAGCCGGTGGTGCTTCCGGTGCGCATTCCGAATTTTCTGCTCAACGGGTCGGAGGGAATCGCGGTCGGAATGACTACATCAACTCCATGTCACAATCTGACAGAGCTGTGTGACCTGTGCTCGGCATATGTTAAGGACCCGGATATGAGTATTGACGAAATGCTGGAGATAATGCCGGGACCTGATTTTCCGACCGGAGGCATCATCGCCAACAGATCCGAGCTAAAAAATATCTATGAGTCAGGCTCAGGGAAAATTCGAATCAGGGGCAGGCTGGAATATGTTCCTTCCGCAAAGAGAGGCGAGAAGGATAAGCTTATGGTGACCGAGATACCTTATACCATGATCGGGCAGGGCATAGGAAAATTCATGCAGGATACCGCAGACCTTGCGGAGGCAAAGAAGCTGCCGGAGATCACGGATATCGGAAATGCGTCGGATGCATCGGGAATCAGCATTTTTATTGAGCTTAAGAAGGATTCCGATATAGAACGGATAAAAAATGTTCTTTATAAAAAGACCCGGCTTGAGGATACCTTCGGAGTAAATATGCTGGCCATTTCCGAAGGCAGACCTGAGGTCATGACACTTCCGGCCATTCTCTCTGCATGGCTTCGATTCCAGCATGAGATACTTGAACGCAAATACCGGGTACTGCTTGAAAAGGAAGAGGACAGACGCGAGATACAGGAGGGACTTATAGCCGCCTGCAATATCATAGATCTCGTCATCGCCGTTATCCGCGGCGCACGAAACAGAAAGGATGCCGAGAACTGTCTGACAAAGGGCGACATTTCCGGAATCAGCTTCCGCGACGAGCGGTTCAGGGAGGATGCGGAAAAACTCAGATTTACCGAACGTCAGGCAAAAGCTATTTTGGAGATGCAGCTCTATAAGCTGATAGGGCTTGAGATATCACAGCTGGAAAAGGAATACAGAGCCACCATGAAGGCTGTCAGAGAGTACAGGTCGGTGATCAGCAGCAAAGAAAAGCGTGAAGAGCTGATACTTGCCGATCTTAAGGATATAAGGGAAAAGTACGGCTATCCGAGAAGAACTCTGATAGAGGATATTGCCGAGACGGTCATAGAAGAAGCGCCTGTACGTTCCTTTGAATGCGTATTTGTCATGGACAGACTTGGTTACTGCCGCCTGCTGGAGAAACAGCTATATGAAAAAAACAGGGAAGCAGTGGAGAATGAAAACAAATATATAATAGAAACTGCCAATACCGGACATATCCTTCTCTTTACCGATAAGGGAAACATGTATCAGATAAAATGCAGTGATGTTCCGCTGAAAAAGCTTAAGGATAAGGGCGTACCTGTGGATAATGTATCAAAGTACCAGGCCTCATCCGAGGAGATTCGCTTTATCCTTTGCAGGGAAAGCATGCAGGGACTGAATCTGATGTTCCTGACCGCGGGAGGGCTTGTCAAGCAGGTTCCGTCTTCAGAGTTTGAGACCAATAACAGGCAGGTGGCGGCGACAAAGCTGGAGGAAGGCGATACACTGGTACAGATCGTCCCTGTTGCCGAGATAGGAGCCAACACTGCGGTGATATGGACCGAGGGAGGATGGTTCCTGAGATTTGCGTTGGATGATGTTCCTGTGCTCAAAAAGGGCGCAAGGGGAGTCAGAGGAATAAAGCTTCGCGATAAGGACAGCTGCAGGGGAATCGCCGTTGTGGGACAGGACTCAGTCGTAAGCTTCGGAAAGAAGGAAATAAAGCTCAATCAGCTCAAAACCGCTATCAGGGGCGGCTCAGGCACAAAGCAGCGCAGCACCTGAACGTATTAGCAAAATGCAGGCGGCGCATTGCAGTATTGAGGCGTGAGAGCTTTGGCTATGAAATCGAAAGGATTCTGATCATGAAAAAGGAACAGGCTTTTACAAAGAAGATTATGTCTCTCGAGCACACTGCAGCAGCAGAGCTGTTCGAAAAGCACGCTTATCCATGGGAGGTACTTTCCGAGATAAGCGGATTTATTAAGGAATACGGAAAAACACTTGCTCCTTCGGAGTATGATAATCCGTCGGAAAATGTCTGGATACATAAGACGGCAAAGGTATTCTCTTCGGCATATATCGGCGGACCATGTATAATCGGACCGGAAACCGAGGTGAGACACTGTGCCTTTATCAGAGGCTCGGCACTCATAGGAAGAGGCTGCGTAGTGGGCAATTCTACCGAATTAAAAAATGTAATTCTATTCGACAATGTGCAGGTTCCGCATTATAATTATGTCGGAGATTCGGTTCTCGGATACAGGTCTCATATGGGAGCGGGCAGCATTACAAGCAATGTCAAGAGTGACAAGACGCTTGTTAAGGTGCATTTTGAGGACGGGGATGTCGAAACAGGGCTGAAGAAGTTCGGAGCCATGCTGGGAGACAGAGTTGAGGTCGGATGCGGTTCTGTATTAAACCCGGGCACGGTCATCGGCTGTGATACAAACGTATATCCGCTCTCAAGTGTAAGAAAGGCAGTCGACTCCTTTTCGATCTACAAGAATCAGGGTGAAACAGCAGCCAAGACAGTCGTTGAATAAGGCGGCAGCATATGCGCGCGGCTTTGGACGATGAGTAATTGACTGAATAAGGCAACAGCAATAAACTCAAGTGTACAACAGTAATTCAGAAAGGCGGCATTACATGAAAAAGCTCTATGACAATGTTTATGAGTTCACACACCCACTTATCCAGCATAAGATCACGATGCTGAGAGATAAGAACACAGGAACAAACGAGTTCAGAGCGATCGTTGACGAACTGGGCATGCTTATGGGATATGAGGCTCTGTCGGATCTTCC
>JAQXPY010000053.1 GCA_029100885.1 Clostridiales bacterium
GAAAGCTCCTCCCGGAAATGATATTCCAGCCTGTCAAAGCTCTTCATTTCCTCCGGCTCCTCTATCCTGTTTTCTGCCATGAAGCGTACCATCTCTCCCCTTGCCATCTTGCAGTAGACGCCCTTCTGGATCAGCTTTCCCTTTTCCTCCTCGGCAAATATACATGTTATAAAGGTATCCTCCGGAGCAAGATACTTTTCTATACATACGGAGTATTCCTTAGACGCCAGATTAACTATGATGCCGCTGTCATCCCTAACCTCCTCATACAGTCTGCCGCCCCAGAAGCTGTACAGATCTCGGCTTCCGTTGATCTCTGCCTTTGCCTGCATTTCCAGTCTGTAGGGCGTCACTCCGTCCATGGGCTTTACCACTCCGTAAAACCCTGAGAGGATGCGCAGATGCTCCTGTACGTAGTCCAGCATGCCAGCTTCAAATACTGTCGGAGCCATATACTGATACGCAATGCCGTCATAGGAGAGTATCGCCGGCACGAGCCCTCTGTCGAGACACATTCCGGCAAGCCTTTCGGCATTCTGCTCTGCTATCTTATCGCTGCAGGCCCAGAGCTTTTTAAGCTCTTCGTAGCTTTTCTGTCTGAGACTGTCTCTGATAAGCTCTGCTTCTCTGATAAATACCGGCAATCCTAAGGGTGCGAGACCGCTTATCTCCGACGCACGCATTTTCTTGGCAGGGGACAGTATGATCCTCATTCCAGCTCACCAAGCATCTGTTCGGCATTTTCAGCTGCCTTGACCTTACCGAAGGCCTTGACTATAATACCCTCTTCATCAATGAGATAGGTGGTTCTTACCACTCCCATGGATACCTTGCCGTAATTCTTCTTTTCCTGCCAGACATCGTAGGCCTTTATCACCTCAAGCTCCGTATCCGAAAGCAGTGTGAACGGCAGACCGTATTTTTCCTCAAACTTCTTGTGGGATGCCACGCTGTCCTTGCTGACTCCGAGAACGACAGCTCCTTTTTCGGTTATCTGAGGATAACGCTCCGCAAAGCCGCAGGCCTGCTTAGTACACCCCGGCGTATTGTCCTTCGGATAGAAATACAGTATGACCTTTTTTCCTTTGTAATCTGCGAGAGAATGCAGCTCTCCGTTCTGATCAGGCAGTGTAAATTCAGGTGCCACGGTTCCCGTTTCCAGCATTTTTTTGTACCTCCGACTTGATTATCACGTTTCCGGGGCCTTCAGCCCCGGGAATACCTGTTTTTGTGATTTTCCTTTATCATAAAAAATAACACTGCATAAATCAATAAAAAAGACTGCTGCCTTAAGGGGTTTTATTCCTTAAAACAGCAATCCTTTCGAATCATCTCTTTCCGGACATCATATCCAGAAAATACTCATGTACCCTGGTGTCTGTTCCCAGCTCCGGATGAAAGGCTGTCACCAGCTGATTTCCCTGTCTGGCGGCAACTATGTTCCCGTCCACCTCTGCCAGAACCTCTGCCTGTTCTGACGCCGCTGAGATATACGGAGCTCTGATAAAGGTCATGGGAATACTGCCTATGCCCTTCATTTCCGCTTCTGTATAAAAGCTGCCAAGCTGCCTTCCGTAGGCATTTCTCTTTGCGGTGATATCCATGGTTCCAAAGCAAAGCTCACCGCCTTCAACCTCCTTTGCCAGCAGTATAAGCCCGGCGCAGGTACCGTAGACAGGAAGTCCGGACAGTATCCTTTCCCGAAGCGGCTCCAGCAATCCCAGCTCACCCAGCAGCTTTCTCATCACTGTGCTCTCACCGCCCGGTATGATCAGTCCGTCAAAGCTTCTTTCTATATCCTTGAGCTGTCTTATCTCAAAGCAATCGACACCAAGGCGTTCCAGCATGGTCTCATGCTCCGCAAAGGCTCCCTGCAGAGCTAAAATCGCCGCTGTCATATTACTTTCCTCTCTCAGCCATAAGCAGAGCTATCTCATCCTCATTTATTCCGACCATAGCCTCACCCAGATCCTCTGACAGCCTTGCGATAAGCTTTGCATCGTTATAATTTGTAACTGCCTGAACTATTGCTGAGGCACGCTTTGCAGGATTGCCGGATTTGAAGATTCCCGATCCTACAAATACTCCCTCTGCTCCAAGCTGCATCATAAGTGCCGCATCCGCCGGTGTGGCAACTCCGCCTGCCGCGAAATTGACTACAGGAAGCTTTCCGTTTTCATGTACATAAACGATCAGATCATACGGAACCTGAAGCTGCTTTGCTGCCTCATACAGCTCGTCCTCTCTCATCGACCGGACCCTGCGGATCTCCGAATTCATAGCTCTCATATGTCTGACTGCCTGAACCACATCTCCGGTGCCCGGCTCACCCTTGGTTCGGATCATCGAAGCTCCCTCGGCTATCCTGCGAAGCGCCTCTCCGAGATCCCTTGCTCCGCAGACAAACGGCACCTTGAAGCCGGTCTTGTCGATATGATATACATCATCTGCCGGTGAAAGCACCTCGCTCTCATCGATGTAATCGATCTCTATCGCCTCAAGTATCTGTGCCTCCACAAAATGACCTATTCGGCACTTTGCCATAACAGGTATGGATACAGCCTCCTGTATTCCCTTGATCATCTTCGGATCACTCATTCTTGAAACGCCGCCCGCGGCACGAATATCAGCCGGAATACGCTCCAATGCCATTACCGCACAGGCTCCCGCCGCCTCGGCAATCCTTGCCTGCTCCGGTGTGGTGACATCCATGATAACTCCGCCTTTGAGCATCTGCGCCAGTTCCTTATTCAGCTCGTATCTTGTCTTTGCCGTCATTTTTATTATTCCTCCAGTTCTTTACTGTACCTGAGATAATTGCACCGGAATACCGGTTCGAATCTTTTCTCTGCTCCAGAATACCGGTTCAGATCTTTTCTCTGCTTCTGAGTATTGATTCAGCTCATTAATACCCTTCGAATCAATAGGTTTGTAAGAATAATCAGGAGTTTACCACTAATTGGCATTTTAAAAATACCCAAATCTCGTTTTTTTTATAATACCAGTTGATGCAATATGAGGATATTCTTTCCGTCCCGTTCTCCATATGCTATAATATTGTGCATATATTTAAAGATCATTACAATACGAGGTACTTTTATGCACAGCAACGAATCGGCTGAGGATTACCTGGAAACTATTCTCATTCTGAGCAGAAGGCTTCCTGTGGTTCGTTCAATTGATATTGCGATAGAGAAAAACTATTCCAAGCCAAGCATCAGCGTGGCAATGAAGAATCTCAGGACCAAAGGCTACATTGAAGTCAGTCCATCCGGTTTTATTACCCTCACAGATACCGGACTGGAAATAGCTTCCGGAGTTTTCGAGCGACATACCGTTATTTCAAACTGGCTTATTTCTCTGGGGGTTTCCGAGGATACCGCTGTTTCTGATGCCTGCAGGATGGAGCATCATATCAGCGAAGAAAGCTTTGAGGCAATGAAAAAATATATAGAAAAGCATCAGGACTGATAATCATTGCAATAATCATTGCTGATATATCAGTCCTGACATATTTAATATTCCTGTGGAAAACTCTTCATTTTTCTGCAATCTAAACTAAGCTTGCGGCGGTACAGCGGGCAGCCGAGATCAGATCCTCCGGCGACAGCTCAATCTGAAATCCTACCTTGCCTGCACTGACGCAGACAGTGTCATAAAGAAGTGCCGTTTCGTGTATAAAGGTACGGAACTGTTTTTTCATTCCGATCGGAGAGCATCCGCCGTGTACATATCCGGTCAGTTCGAGAAGCTCCTTCTGCCTGATCATACTGACCGACTTTTCTCCGGCAGCAGACGCAGCTTTTTTCAGATCCAGCTCAGCATTTACAGGAATAACAAATACATAATGCTCCCCTGTCTTTCCTTCCGTCACCAGTGTTTTAAAGACACTGTCCGCATTCTCTCCGAGTATGCCCGCGATCTCCTCTCCGCTTAAGGATGCATCGGGCTCATACAGGTGACTTTCATACTTTATCTTTTTGCTGTCCAGAACCCTCATCACATTGGTTCGTTCACTGCTTTTTGCCGAATTACTTTTCATTGATCTGTTTTTCACCCAGTCTGTTCCTCCCAGCCCTTGCACACATCGCACCAGCCGACTGCGTTCGAGGCTTCGAACAGCTCATCAGGTGTCAGTGATACTGAGGTATATTCATTGCCTCCCGCCGGGTGTACATATTCAAATCTCTTCATGGAAATGTCCAGCCAGACAGGAATGCTGCTGTCCACTGCAAACGGGCAGACTCCTCCAGGCTGAAAGCCTGTTATCTCCTCGACTCTGTCTCTCGGTATCATTGCAGGCTTGGCGTGAAACAACGCCTTATACTTTGAGCTGTTTACTCTGCCGTCTCCGGCCATGACAACGATCACCGGCTTTTCATCCACAAGAAAAGACAGTGTCTTTGCGATCTCAGCCTCAGTACATCCCAGCTGCCTTGCCGCGTGCTCCACCGTATCAATAGTCTCCGTATGCTCTGTGATCCTCTGCTCAAAGCCCTTTTGCTTCAGAAAATCAAATACTTTGCTGTTTATCATTATTTATTCTTGTACTCTTCCTCTGCATCGATGTCCGACTTCATTACAGCCTTGCTGCGCGGCGCTGTCGGGAACTTGTTGACTGTAGGACGTGTCCTGATCGTCGGATCGTTTTTCTGAAGACAGTCATATACAAGATTGATGACCTCTATCTCCGCCCAGTCCTCACACTCTCTGAGCGGGAACGGATAACCAAACTGCTGCTCAAACTGCAATAACAATAATTCTAACATAGCATTTCCTTTCATAACAATTCAGCGCTTCTTAAGTATAACATTGATCCACGCAATATCCCGGTTCATATTGTCCGCTGTCTCCCAGTATTCGGCACGGATATATTCAGGATTCTCAGCCAGGATCCTCTTCATTCTCTCATCATCAAAGCTCAGATAGTATCTGCCCTGATCGTCATAGCCGTCGGCTATTCCCTTTTTCATCGAAAAATACAGCGCTCCGCCTCGGTCCAGATAGTTGACTGCCTTTCTGAAGAAAGCAAAAAACTCCTCTTCCTTCAGATGCAGAAGTGATGCACAGCACCAGATCCCTCCGTATGAATATCTCGAGGTCCATTCGTTGATATCACAGCACTGAACCGTATCCTCTGTATATTCCGAAGCCGCCTCGCACATTTCCGGAGACGCGTCTATGGCATCCACGATGTATCCCAGCTCTTCGAATATCTTTTTATCCCTGCCGCCTCCGCAGCCTATATCTGCGATCCTCGCATCCGGATCCACATAATCGAGAAATGCTGTTCTGGTATCATGCATATACACATATCTCGTCTTTTCTGCATACTCTGCCGCATTCCGATTATAGTATTCTATCGTCGATCTGTCCACTTTGTCCCTCTTACTCCGGCTTGATATCCGGCTTTATCTCCCTATTTGTCCTCTTCAGACCCTTGAGGTAAGCCTTCTGCTCCGGTGTGATCCTGAAGCTCTCATTCGCCTTCTGAATAGTCTTGTTGCGGGTCCACTCATCCAGCCTGCCGTCTTCAATATACGGCACAGACGACTCCCACTGCTTCGCTAACGCCGTGGCGAAAAACCATGCGATCATCATATTGACATAATACTCGTCCGAACGAACCGCAGCAGGTATTTCCAGATACTCTGCCCTGAAATCCTCATCCAGAAAATGACACATCAGCATTTCGATGCCGAACCTGCAGGTATATACATGTCCGGATGCCGACCATTCTCTTATCTT
>JAQXPY010000054.1 GCA_029100885.1 Clostridiales bacterium
ATTTACACACTTGCACAAGCAGAATTATATCGGAGGAATAGTGATGCTGATCTCAACGAAAGGGAGATATGCGCTCAGAGTCATGATCAATCTGGCAGATCATCAGAATGACGGCTACATACCGCTTAAAACAATAGCGGATCAGGAAGACATATCCGAAAAATATCTCGAAAGCATAATCAAGCTGTTGGTAAAAGCGCACCTTGTAAACGGACTGAGAGGAAAAGGCGGCGGCTACAAGCTTACAAAGAGTCCCGATCAGTATAATGTAGGAAGTATCTTAAGGCTCACCGAAGAGACACTGGCTCCGGTATCCTGTCTTGAAAAGGATGCCGCAGTCTGTCCGCGCGCATCAGAATGCCGCACCCTGGGACTCTGGCAGGGTCTTGATAAGGTAATAAACGAATATCTTGACAACATCACCCTTGCCGACCTCGCCGTCCAGTGCCCGCCGGGGAATAACTATGTAATATGAGACTTACCCGATCACCCAAAATTGATACTCCGTAAGGCACGCAAGCTTGCTTGCAGTGACATACGGAGTATCAATTTTCGTCTGCGATCAGCAGACGGCTGGAATTATGAAATGAAACGCAAAGCGGTTCATGAATAATTCCGGTGGTGATCGTGCTATAAGCAGCTAAATCGGATCGGAAATACGAAAGGATAATACATGAACAATACTGTAGATCGTCCCGAGGATATGGATCAGCAGCAGCTCTCCGCTCTGCTTGCAGACATGCTGCACCGCATGACCGTGCATGAGACCCTGTGGTTTCGTGAGGTCGAACACCAGCTCGGTATGGATAATGCCCTTGAAATAATGGATGAAGCATGGACCGCGACCAGAGATATCTCAAAAAGACGTCTTCAGGAGGCTTCAGCCAGCCTCATACCCGCCGTGATCCCATCCGATCTTAGCGCGATCCCGTCCGATACACTTCTTTCGCTTCTGGATATGACTGCAAAAAACTGGCTTGCACAGGACGGTGTATGGTTTCAGGCTGTGGAAAAACGCTTCGGAATGAATGATGCCAAGCGATGCAATGATTCGACATGGGGTAGGTTTTCTGTCTTCGAGGCAGCTTCCGTAAAAAAGCTGCTGCACCTTGAGGAGCATCCGGGTCTCTCCGGTCTTGAACGAGCTCTTAATTTCCGTCTGTACGGCAGACTCAACAAACAGTCCTGCAGATATGATGACACCGGAGCGCTGATTTTTACCATGGATCGCTGCAGAGTTCAGGCAGCCAGAAAGAGAAAACAGCTTTCGGATTATCCGTGCAAAAGTGCAGGTCTGGTCGAATACTCCCGTTTCGCTGCCGGAATCGACAACCGCATTATGACTGAATGCATTTGCTGTCCTCCGGATGAGCATCCTGCCGAGTATGACTGCGGATGGAGATTCTACCTGGCGAGCTCTGAGGCTCACGTGATTATGCACAATTTTTTTTAAAAAAACTGTTGACAATGTCGTTTTTTCGATTTAACATTGCAAACAACGAAATCGAAAGGAGCAGAACAAATGCATTATTCATCAGCAAACCAGTCAAATAATGCTTTCACAAACGCCGCTTCAGGCGCTTGTTATCGTGCTGCTTCATTTTCTGCGGATAACAGCGCTTTTGCATGCACTGATATGTTCAATGCGTTTTTCGGAAAAGAACTCACTGTATCGGACACCTTCGGGCTGTCCGTTTTTTTTGCTGTTCTTTTCTTCCTGAGCGCTGCTGTCGTGACTGACATCAGCTTGTCCGGTCTCGTCATTATCAGCGTCATTTTCAATGTCATTATCAACGTCATTATTAATGTCATTATTAATGTCATTATTATATGCTGCAGACGAAAAACCGCGGAGCTCGAATTCGGTACATCAACACATTAAAGCATTTATTATTTAATGTCCGGTCCGGTCTCCAGAAGACCGGACTTTTTTATTTACATCCATTAGTAAACTATTATTTCACACAGTAAGGAGAACGATCATGTCACATTACAGCTTATACCTTCCAAACTACTCCATCGGCACCGATTGCTACAGTGAGATTCCCCATGTTGCCAGAAACTACGGCAGGACAGCCGTTGTTGTCGGGGGAAAAACAGCAATGTCCAAAGCAAAGCCGGCTCTGCTGAAGGCGGTCGAGGGCTCAGACCTCACGATCACAGACTTCATCTGGTACGGAGGAGATTCCTCCTACGAAAACGGAGACGCGCTCATTGCAAATGATACGGTACGCAGTGCGGATATCATTTTCGGTGTAGGCGGAGGCAGAGCCTGCGACACCGCAAAATATGTTGCCGACAAGCTGGACAAGCCTCTTTTCACATTCCCTACGCTCGCAAGCAACTGCGCGGCCGTGACAGCTATCTGCGTAATGTACAATGCCGACGGAACCTTCAGGGACTACTATTATCCAAAGCTTGCCGAGCACACCTTCATCAATTCCGATATTATCGCAGACTCTCCGGAAAAGCTGCTCTGGGCCGGAATCGGAGATGCTCTCTCAAAGGAATGTGAAGCGGTGTTCTCCAGCAGGGATGATGTACTTTCCCACACTCCTCTTATGGGCGTCCAGCTCAGCAGGATATGCACCACTCCGCTTATCGAAAACGGTGCTGCGGCCATGGAGCTTATCAGACAGAGCAGGTCAGGAAGAGCGCTGGATGAGGTAACTCTGGATATCATCATCTCGACAGGACTTGTATCAAACATGACCACTCACGAGCCTGAGTACTATTACAATTCTTCTCTTGCTCACTGCGTATACTACGGATCAACGGTAACACAAAACGGTCATAAGCACCTTCACGGAGAGGTTGTTTCTCTCGGAGTGCTCTGCCTTCTCACCTTTGATAAAAACTATGCCGAGCGCGACAGGATCATGAAATTCAACTATTCCCTCGGTCTTCCGGTATGCTTTGACGATGTTGAGATATCAGAGGACGAGTTCGACAAAATGCTCGACAAGGCAGTGACGACAACGGAATGGTCTCATCTTCCTAAGGGAGTGACAAGAGAAGGCTACAAGGCCGCAATGAAGGAGCAGAATGAAGCAGGCCGCGCATTTAAGGCTTCCAAGAGCGTCTGATAACACAGCTTGATAATTAGCAAAGAATAAGGAGCAGGATAAAACTATGGATAACAAGAACAGAACCTCACTCGGATTAGCATTTTCGGTAGGAATAACAGCCTTTGCCGCCCATGCCGGTGGTGGCTTCGCAACAGGAAATCAGGCAAATACATATTTTGTATCCCTTGGATGGGTCGGCATCTTCAGCGCCCTGCTTGCCATGCTGGTGCTCGCCCTCTCGGTAAGGGAAGGACAGCTTATGTGGAATATAACAGGATCCAAATCCTACAAGGAGCTGTTTGCACATCTTTTCCATCCCTTCGATAAGCTTTCGCTTGTATTTGACGTCTTCTATGACATCATGATCCTGATGGTAGTAGCCTCCTGCATTGCCGGAGTTGCCAGCGCCCTCAAGACATATTTCGGACTTGATTATTATGTCGGAGCAGTGCTTGTCGGTATCGTTATACTCCTGCTGTCGATCTTCGGAGCTGAGATCATCAGAAAGGCAAATACATATATGGGCATCTGCATTCTGGTGCTTTCGCTTGTTATCTACTGTACAGGTCTTCTGAAGAGTACAGACTTTGCGGTAAAATTCACGAACAATCTTGCCGCACAGGGTGCCTCCAATATTTTTGCTGCTGTAAAGAACGCCCTGATCTATGCAGGCTTCCAGTGGGTTACTATTCCTGCCGTACTTGCCTGCGGAACAGTGCTTAAGACAAAGAAGGACTGCACTGCCGGCATGATCTTTACCTTTGTCTTCAATTGCCTCGGACTCGGTATCTCTGTAATAATGCTGTATGCATGGAGCGACTACTTCATGAACATTGACGGAGGTTCGACACTTCCTACTCTGTCCACCCTTATGCATATGGATATGGGCTTCCTCGTAGTTCTCTATGTGGCAGCGCTGTTCCTCTGCATGGTATCCTCCGGAGTTGCGGTCGTATTCGGCTTCATTAACCGTTTTGAAAATTCCGCCTTCCTTAACGGAATAAAAAACACTCATGTAAAGAGATCCGGCATAGCAGTATTTATCATGGCTTTTTCAATGTTTATTTCCTTTGCGGGTCTTACCAATGTTGTAAAATACGGCTACGGCTACTGCGGCTACCTCGGTCTCTTCGGAGCTGCCCTTCCGCTTCTGACAGTAGGCTTTTACAAGAACAGAAAATGGCTCAGAGAATGCAGCGACGGAAACCGTATTCTCCCTGCAAATGCTTCCGACAGTCAGGAGGAGCACCGCACCGGACACCAGAGGTCATTTTCCGGCAAGCTGCAGACTGCAGGCAGCGAAGACTGATTCCTTACTGTCGAAAACCCGATCGATACCATATAAGACTGAATCTGTACGATAAGATCAGCCTTATACGATCACTGCAGAGCCTTATACAGTAAAAACCGACCTTTAATGATCGAAGCCGGACACATCAAAGTGCCCGGCTTCCTTTTTGGATCGATATCAGCTCTTGCCAGCGTATCCAATATATGCCTGATATTATACGGTGCAGCAGCCCTTTTTCCGTTCCGGACATGCTTCTTCTTGACGGTGCCTGAGATCACTTCCTGTCAGCTGCCGGAGTCCGGTGTGCACAGATCGCCTTAACGATCCCGTCTGCCGAGATCTCCTCTGCACGAATGTAATCCGAAACATATTTCTGCAATGCCTTTTCTGTCACCTCTCCTATGCAGACGCCAATGCATCCCTCCGGAAGCTTTCTCCCATTTGCAAAATACAGCTCAACTCCGCTGCTGCTGGAAAATGTCATATAATCCGTTTTAGGCATTTGTGCAAAGGCTGTCTCCTCTGTTTTTTTATCCGCATGAAGGTCATAGATCGGAATATCTCTTACCTCATATGCCGCAGCAAGCTCTTCGGCAAGCGCCCTGCTGCCTCTTCTCGATCTCATCAGAAATACCTTCCTGCCGTACCCTTTTCCGCCGCATATTGGCGGCAGATCTTCAGCGTTCCGGGTCTGAACATTCCCGGCTCCCATTCCGCTGTATACCGACAGCAGCGCCTTTGCAAGTCCCTGCCCGGTGTATCTCCCCGGACAAAGATCAGCTTCAATATTGTATTCGGACAGCGTTTTCCCGGTGGCCTCGCCTATCACGGCAAAGCTGCAGGCCGAAAGCCTTCTTATATCTATATGCCTTTGCTTCAGCTCCTCGAAAAACACCCTGACGCCGTTGGCGCTTGTGAATACTATCCAGTGCTCCTCCCCGCTGCAAAGCTCTGTAAATACACTGTCATCTATCCTGAGTCTGTCCAGTACCGACAGCCCCGCGCTGTAGACCTCTGCTCCCAGCCCGGTCAGCCTGTCCCGAAGCTTTCTCTGGATCGCCTCTGTTCCCGTAAGTCCGACAACCGCACCCGACAGTATATTCCCGGCATCTGTGTGTCCTTTCTTTATGTCAATGTATACGGGCTCTTCGGGCTCTATGCGGAGGCTTCTGAGATCCATACCGGCTGTGTCTCCTATGACTATGACTGCCGGAGGCTTCATGCCGGCTTCCGCCGTCCTTTGTACGATGTCCTTCAGGCTGCCTCTGACAGTTATTTTATTCGCTGAATTACCTCCCGATATTACGGCTGCCGGAGTTTCGGGAGAGCTGCCGCCGCTGATCAGTATTTCGGCTATCTCAGAAAGCTTCTTCAGTCCCATCATTATCACGATAGTCCCTTCGCACCCGGCAAGTCTTCCGAACTCCTCCCGCAGATAATTCTGACCCTCGCCGTCGTTTCCGATATGTGCCGTGACCACATGAAGGCTTCTGCTGACGCCCCTGTGGGTCACGGGAATTCCCGCTTCCTCAGGGATCGCGATACATGAGGATATGCCCGGAATTATTTCATAATCTATTCCGGCATTTTGCAGAGCGGCAGCCTCCTCTCCGCCCCTGCCGAACACAAAGGGATCTCCGCCCTTTAGCCTTACCACCTTGATTCCCTTTCCCGCCAGCTCGATCAGCTTCCGGTTGATTTCCTCCTGCTGTGCGCTGTGGCTGCCGAGGCGCTTTCCCATATATATCCTCAATGCTTCCGGTGGTGCTACATCGAGCAGACCGGTATCGATAAGGTCATCATATACAACGGCTCCGCAATGCAAAAGCCGCTCCATTCCCCTCAGTGTGATCAGATCTGCTTTCCCGCAGCCTGCTCCCACGATGCTGACCCTGCCGTTTTCTACGCATGCTCCGGCCTTATCTCCAGGCAGACAGTAAGAAATGACATCTTCCCCCTCTATCAGCTCCGACAGACTGTGTATTACTTTATCCGGCTGAATACCGGTGCTGCTTCCGCTGCCGCTATGATCAAACCATATCGTACCGATACCGGCATTGATGCCTCCCTTTATATCGGAGCTGAGGCTGTCTCCTATGATCACCGCCCTGCTCCTGTCAAATCCGTCTATCGCGTCAAATACCGCATCAAAAAAACGCCTGTCCGGCTTATTCCATCCGATCTCTTCGGATATGAATATCTTTTCAAAGTATTTTTCTATTCCCGCGCCCCTGATCCTGCTGTGCTGAACCGAAGCCGATCCGTTTGAAACTATAAACATCCTGTGTGTCTTTTTAACGCTTCCGGCTTCAGCGGCAGCTTTCCTGATGCCGGTGCTGCAGCCGGCTGTTGTTTTGCAAAACAGCTTTTCCAGAACAGTCTCGGCATCCTTCATAAAGAAATGACCCTCTCCCAGCAGCTTCTCATAGGCGCTTGCCGCCTCCTTCGGATCAATGTCAATATCATATTCCCGAAACAGGTTTTCAAATCTTCTTACCTTAAGTACATCCCGTGAGACCAGTCCCTTTTCCAGTAGCTTCCACTGCTCATCATTCAGTATGCTGTATCTGTCCAGCATTTTGCTGTCCGGCTCAATACCAATGCTGCAAAGAGCCTGCCTGAGAGCTGTTCTCTCGGCTGTTTTAAAATCCAGTATCGTATTGTCCAGATCAAAAAATAAAAATTCAGGCAATATCATATCTCATTTCCCTGCGTTTTCCGCTTCCCTGTTCACTGTATATGTATCAGATTACCTCTGCTCACTTTGTATGTATCAGCTTCCTCTGTTCATATTGTTTGTCTCTATTATCAGCTGCAGCCGCTGCGATATTCTTTTTCTGTTTTCGGCTGCTGCCGCTTACACTTACAAATCTACCATGCATCCGGCTGATACACAAGAAATCATGTCCATTAGCTGATCTTTCTAATGCTTTTTAAATCTTTATTAAATAATTTATAGATTTTATTGTTTTTTTATGAATCGGACATATTGAGGACACAATTCTCCTTTATATTATAGGCGTAGACAAGAAGATGACAGAAGATATTAGATGATTCCCTAAAAACAAACCTTTCTAAAAACACCCTTCAAACAAAAGGCTGATGCCTACACTGATTTTCGAAAAGTGAATTGGTGGACGCTCACATGACGATATAGCTCATGTGAGCGTTTTGTTGTATACTGATCCTGCAATAATTGTGTCTGCTATTTGTTGACTACTGCAGCTGCTGCAATATCAGTAAATACGAGCATTTCATTTTATACTGACCCTGCAACTTTAGTAAAAACGAAAGGATCCTGCATATGAATAATAAATTTATTCGCTCCCTTGTTCTTCCGCTGCTTTCACTTCATATCGTGTTTTCCTCCCTTTTCGTCCTTCCGGCTGCTGCCGGGACATGGTCCGAAGCTGCCGAAGGCTGGAAATATATGGATGACTCGGGTTCCTTTGTCTCCTCCTGCTGGATAGAGGAAGGCGGCCGCAGATATTACATAGACTCTGACGGCATCATGTACAAGGGCTGGCTGCACCGGGACGGCAGCTGGTATTATCTGCAGGAGGACGGCAGCGCCGCTTCCGGTATCGTATATATACGCGGCGTTCAATACAGCTTTGATAAAACCGGCGCCTTAAGCGCAGGTCCCGGTTCCGGTACGGATCTCGGCACATCCACCGCTCCTAATGTCAGTGCAGTCATGTGCAGTCCCGACTTCTGGATCAACCGTATACCTGATGCAGGAAAGACGCTGTTGGATCAGGAGCAGATCACTGATCTGAACAGACGCATCCTTGAAGCCGAAGGCACCAATATCAACGACCTTGAGAATCTTCCGGAACGCTTTAACGGCATTGCTCTCAGAGACTCTCAGGCAGCATTTGCCTCTCCTAAGGGACTGTATCTGAACGGTCAGCCGGTTCCGGAGTCCTATTACGAAGCCATCCGCAGCAACATCCGCGGCGCTTCCGTGTCTTCCGACATGCCTCTTTCCTACGGCTTTGCGGTAAACAGGACACTTATGAAGGCCTGGCCTTATTCGGAATTCTTATCCGACGGAGCAGATGATCCGGAATGGGATAATGCAGTTAATTCCGCAGTCCGCGTAAATGATCCTTTAGTCATTTATTACCACACTGCTGACGGCCGGTTTGCATTTGTAAAAAATGACAACTGCTCCGGATGGGTGCCTGCCGGGGATATCGCCATATGCCGGGACAAGGCCGAATGGCTTGCGGCAGGAAAAATGGATCAGTTCATAGTAGTTACCGGAGAGAAGGTATATCTTGAGGCCGGAACGGCTTATCCCGAGTCTTCCGAAAAATGCCTGACTATGGGGACCGTTCTCGAGCTCGTAAACGGCTCCGACGAAAGGCTCAATAACCGTGTTCCGTGGAACAGCTATGTTGTAAAGCTTCCTCACAGAAACGATGACGGAAGCTTCTCCCAAAGACTTGCTCTGATACCCGCCAACAGAGATGTCCATGTCGGGTGGCTCAGCCTGTCCCGTGCCAATATCATTACTCAGGCCTTCAAATGTCTGGGCAACAGATACGGCTGGGGCGGTATGCTCAATTCTCAGGACTGTTCGGGCTTTGTAATGGATATATACAGGTGCTTTGGCCTCAGCATTCCGCGAAACACCACCTGGCAGAGCAAAATGCCTGTGAATGTGACCGATATCTCCGGCATGAGCGATGCCGAAAAATCCACCCGCCTTGACGCCCTTGCTCCCGGCAGCATCATTCAGTTCCCGGGACATGAGATGATCTATCTCGGCTGTGTCAACGGTCGTTACTACACCATCAACGATGTCAGCAGTCTGGTCAGTCCCCTCGGAGATCCGGCCGACGGCACCCTGAGGGTCCGTTCGGTCATCGTCAACGATCTTTCAACGATGCGAAAGAGCGGACACACCTGGCTTAACGATCTCTCGAAGCTGATCACAGTCTGGTGAGTTTTAAGCCCTGGAAAGCCTCAGAAAAACCGCCCCGGAAAACGATACTGCTTTCCGAGGCGGTCCTTTTAAAATTTATACCCTGTTGCATATACCTTTTGATCATACATCATCCGGATGCATTATCCGAATGCAGTTTCTATATGCTTATCAGAGAGTCTTTCTCATGTCAGCGATCAGGTTGAGAGCATTCCTCCAGGCTTCCTCAAAGCTTGTTCTGAAGAGAACCACAGGACCGTACTCCTCATACTCCGAAGGATCGATGGAGTTGATATAATAAGCCTGTCTGTAAACGTCGATCTTCTCTGTCAGCTGATCGATCACGGAATAAGGTGTCGGAGCACAGAATCTGTCAACTACAGGCGCATCTGCCTCAAGAAGCTTATCTGCCGTTCCCTTCCAGTTGATGGTGATGCTTGCATCAGCGCCTACCATCTCGGTGAAATGATGAAGTCCTCTTGCTCCTCCTCCGATGAAGCCTACAGGTGTCTTGCGCTCCTTGCAGATCTGATGAACCTTCTTGGCAATGGAGAAGCCTGCCTGCCAGAGAGCGTCCGGACTGATATCGATGCCCTTCTCCTTGACATACTTTGCAAGATATTCATCAAATATACCTGTAATAAGACTGAAATAAACAACAGGCGGATTTTCCATTTCCTTTGCTACTCTGTCATAGATATCAAGCACATCGATGACCTGACGGATAGCCATACACTCCGTAGCATTGATCGGAACGCCCTCAGCCATCAGCACTTCGATAGCCTTAAGTCCGTCAGGAGTTGCCGGAATCTTGGCCATGATATTTGGTGCAGCCTCTCTGTTGAAGCGCGCACAGTCAATAATGGTCTTGGTATCCTCATGGAACGGATCGCCCTGGATACTTACATAACCCTGCTTATGATGCGAGCTCTCGTAAAGAGGCATATACACCTCGGCTACCTTGGCAACCAATTCTCTCTGAAGCTTAACTTCAGCCATGGTATCGTCCTTCTCTGTAGCAAGGATGCCCTTGAGTATATCCTTGGCATAATCACCGTCGGATTCGCTTATGAGCATCTTCCATGTATAGCTCGGGTTCTGTGTGCAGCCGACCGCACCCATATCAAGTGCAAGCTGAGCCTCTTCACGCGTAACATTATTAATCCAGAAATTAGTAGGTGTCTGGGACATTACTCTCTGAAAATAGTTTGCCATTATTTTGCTCCTTTCATATTTATACCTATAAAGATATTATAATATATTCACAAAATATTAGCAAACAGTTTAAATTGATTTATGCAATTTCACTATTGGTTCATTAAATAAACTCCCACATAAATTCCGAGGATCGCCCCCAGTGCCACAAGCGATGCAAGCTTCTTTTTTCCCTTGAAATATCCCGATGCAATACTCAGAACTATTACTGCCGTAATAACTATTCCCTTCATAATTGTTCCTTTCATTCTATGACGCCGCC